>BNTR01000076.1 GCA_025996755.1 Bacteroidia bacterium | reverse complement strand
TTTGAGTTTGAATGTGCCCGTATAAAGTGCAGGAATACCTGTCTGCGGTTTTTCTGACTTTGCCAATGTCGGCACTTTATCCATCGGCACTTGATACATTTCCCAATTGCCTTCAATCACCTGGTCGCCGATTTTCACGGACGAAATAATGCCTTTCGTGTTGTGAATAATCTCCGACCCGTAGTTGATGCGCCCCATATTTTCCACCAGAATATCTATTGTGGCATAGAGCGGAATGTCAATATCCAGCGAATAGTTTTTGAAATAGCGGTTCAATTCGCCGATTTTTTTACCGTCTACATACACCGTTGCGAAATCGCGCAACCCCTCGATGGTCAATTTGCCGCTGATGGGTTGTTTTATCTCGGTGGAATAGAGCACGTAGCCGTGCCCCTGATTGAGTTGCTCAAAAGTCAGCGGTCTGTCGCTCAAATGAGGCTCCACAGCCTTGATTTCTGCCAGCATATTCACTTCTTTGAGCTTGATGTCCTTTATTTCGATGACCGGATTAGCCGCCGGAGGTGCCGGAATTTTGTAATCCACATACTTTGAGATGATTGCGCGGCAAGAATCGTATTTGGGTGTTACCCAACCTGCCTCCGTAATCGGCGAATCGTAGTCGTAACTCGTCATATCGGGCTGAATGTCGTGATTTTTGTCGTAATTCGCCCCCGTCGTAAACCCGAAATTTGTGCCGCCGTGCACCATATAATAGTTGAACGACACGTCGTTGGAGAGGTATTTTTCCGTCGTGCGTGCTGTTTGAGAGGCTTTTTGCGTGGGGAATGGCTCTGCCCAGTGGTCGAGCCAGCCGGGATAAAATTCGGCTACCATATACGGACCCTTGCCGTTGTTATATTCGTTCACCACGTTTTTCAGTTTCTCGATATTGCCCTCACCGTTGGCGGTGGGCAACGCACCGGGTGTGGCACCGCCTTCAAACAGCCAACTGCCGTCGGAGGTGAATTTAGGCGCATCAAAGCCCGCGTCGGATAGTTGTTTCACCACTTTGGCGTTGTAGGCACGGTGCTCTTCCAGCGGAATATCCCTGCGCTGCGCCACATACGAGCCAAATTCATTTTCGGCTTGCACCATAATAATGGGTCCGCCCTTCGTGATTTGCAAATGCCCCACTTCGTCGTATAACTTCTTGAAATAGAGGTTTGTATAGTGCAAAAACTGCTCATTGTCGCGACGCAATTCCAAGCCTTTCACATTTTGCAACCACCAGGGATAGCCGCCAAATTCCCATTCGGCGCAGACATACGGACCGGGGCGCAGGATGACCATCAGCCCTTCCTCGCCCGCTATTTTGATGTATTCCGCCAGATTGCGGTCGCCCGAAAAGTCCCAATTGCCCTCTGTCGGCTCGTGGAAATTCCAGAACACATACGTGGCAACGGCATTCAAGCCCATGCCGCGCATCATTCGCAAACGGTGCCGCCAATACTGATGAGGAATGCGCGCATAGTGCATTTCGCCCGAAACAAGGGTCGTTTTTTTGCCGTCATAGACGAAATCGCCGTCCTTAATCTCAAACGTATGCTTCTGTTGTGCCGATGCACTCGACCAAGCCGACGAAAGCAAGAAAATCACCAAGAAAACGACCTTCTTGACGATAAAAAAAATGATAAGTTTCTTTTTCATTGAATTATGTTTTTTAATATTATTCGACGTTTTATTGGATGCTTATGAAGCGACCGAAATCTTTCCAGCCTTCGGCGACGCAGTAGGTGCCTATCGCCGATGCAGGCACACGGAGCGTGATTTTTTGTGTATCTACTTCCTCAAAGACCTCGGCTATTATGGGTTGCGGCACAGAACTTCGGTTGGTCATGGTGGTAAGACTGCTGCAACCGAAGAAAGCATAACTTTCAATGCTGGTAACATTTCTGGGGATGGAAACGGAGGTGAGACCGCTACATTCATAAAAAATGCCCGCCTTAATGCCGGTGATGCCATAAGGAAGAGTCATGGAGGTAAGCCCGCTGCATTCCTGAAAGGCATAATCCTCAATGAAGAGCATGCTCTGAGGGAAGACAATGGAGGTAAGCCTGCGACAACGCGCAAAAGCCCCATAGGCAATGCTCTTCACACCATCGGGAATAGTAAAAACACCCGATTTTCCCGCCGGACAAAATCGCAATACGGTCTTACTTTTGTTGTAAAGGACTCCCTTTATTGAACTGTAATGCGTATTGGAGGCATCTACATTAATATCGGTAAGATGGTTGCAAGACTGAAAAGCAGTCATGTCAATGTAGGTAACGCCGCTGGAAATGGTCAGGGAGGTAAGCCCGGAATAAGCAAAAGCATAGTTCCCTATGCTGGTAACGCTGCCGGAAATGCTCACGGAGGTGATAGCACCGCAATGGGAAAAAGCATAATTTCCAATATTGGTAACCCCATCGTTGATGACTACTTTCTTAATGTCATTTCGGAAATCATACCAGGGAACATCGCTACTGCGCTGATAACTCCCCATTGCCCCCTCTGTGCCGCTGACAGTGATGGTGCCATTGTCGGTTAGTACTACTGTGGTTTCGCCGGAAGTCCACTCTTTTGTTGCTTGCGCAAGGGCAACACTTGCGCCGCCGAGCAGCATTACTGCTGCTCCGGCGCAAACGCTAAACAGTTTTTTCTTTATTTCTATCATCATTTCAGTTGAATTTCTTTTTCCGGAATCCGCATTTTATAGAACGAACGCCATACAAAATACAGCCCTAAAATCAGGAACGGGATGGCGATGTAGGTAGAATAATCCGACAGGCCTTCGCCTAATTTCATTTCGATACAGATTTCTGTTGCCAGCAATCCGAACAGGGTGGAAAACTTGATAATCGGGTTCAGCGACACCGATGAGGTGTCTTTAAACGGGTCGCCCACCGTGTCGCCGATGACTGCCGCCTCGTGCAGCGGGGTGTTGTGTTCGCGCAGTTCCACTTCCACAATCTTCTTGGCATTGTCCCAACTGCCTCCGGCATTTGCCATATAAATGGCTTGGAATAAGCCGAATACGGCGATGGAAATCAGATAAGCCACAAAAAAGTTGGGGTCGATGAACGCGAATGCCAGCGTCAGGGAGATGAGTGCGAGAAAGATGTTCCACATCCCCTTTTGGGCGTATTGTGTGCAAATCCTGACCACCGCTTTGGAGTCTTCGATGTCTGCCTCTTTTTTGTCCATATTAAATGTGTCCTTGATAAATTCCACCGTGCGATAGGCTCCGGTCGTAACGGCTTGCATACTTGCGCCGCTAAACCAGAAGATGACCGCTCCGCCGCATATCAAGCCCAGAATGACCGGCGCATCTGTCAGCGAGAGGCTGAGCAAGCCCACCCGTTCGAGCAGGAGGATGATGGAGAAAATCATCGTTGTGGCACCCACCACAGCCGTGCCGATGAGCACGGGCTTCGCCGTTGCCTTGAACGTGTTGCCCGCCGAATCGTTGGCTTCGAGGAAGTATTTGCCTTTTTCAAAATCCGGTTTGAAGCCGTAGTCCTTTTCGATTTCTTTTTCTATGCCGGGGATTTGTTCGATTTGCGAGAGTTCAAACACCGATTGCGCATTGTCGGTTACGGGTCCGTAACTGTCCACCGCGATGGTTACCGGTCCCATACAGAGGAATCCGAATGCCACCAAGCCGAATGCGAAGATGCTGGCGTGAGGTCCCAGCACGTCCGTCAAACCGGTTTGCGAGGTGAAATAGGCGACCGTCATCAAGGCAACAATCAACATACCCGTCCAAAATGCGCCGAAATAGCCGGCTACGATGCCCGACAGGATGTTGAGCGAGGGACCGCCTTCGCGCGATGCCGTTACAATTTCCTTGACGTGGGTGGATTTTGAACTTGTGAAGAGTTTCGTAAATTCGGGAATCAGCAATGCCGCCAAAGTGCCGCAACTGATGATAATCGCTAATTTCCACCACAAAGTTGTATCAGCCAAGTCGCCCAACAATAAATTACTCATAAAGAAACTTGCCGAGATACACAAAACGGCGGCAATCGTTATCAATCGCATCAGGGGCGATTCAAAGTCGAAATCTTTTTTGTTGGCATACAACTTTTGAGAGATGCCCTGATTGATGAAAAAGGAGCATCCCGACAGGAAGTCCATCAGGAAGCGCATCCCAAAAATCCAGACAATCAATTTGGCTTGCATATCGGGGCTGGGCACCGCGAGGGTGATAAAGGTTATCAACGCCACGCCGGTTACACCGTAGGTTTCAAAGCCGTCGGCGGTGGGACCCACGCTGTCGCCGGCATTATCGCCCGTGCAGTCGGCAATCACGCCCGGATTGCGGGGGTCGTCTTCCTTCACCTTGAACACCACTTTCATCAGGTCGGAGCCGATGTCGGCAATTTTGGTAAAAATCCCTCCGGCAATGCGTAAAGCACTTGCTCCCAGCGATTCACCGATGGCAAACCCCAGAAAACAGATACCCACAATATCACGCGGCACAAACAGCAAAATGATGACCATCAACACCAATTCGAGCGAAATCAGAAACAAGCCGACACTCATACCGGCTTTCAGCGGGATATTAACCACATCCAACGGTCGCCCCCGCAACGCCGCAAAAGCCGTGCGGGCATTGGCGAAAGTGTTCACGCGGATGCCATACCAAGCCACGGTGTAAGACCCTGCCATCCCGATAACGGAAAAAAACAGCACCTGAAGCACCACGCCGACCGACTTCCCAACCAGTCCAAAGAAATAGATGCACAACACGATGGCTACCAAGCCAAAGAGCATCAAAAGGAACTGCCCCTGCTGCGCCAGATAGGTGCGGCAAGTGGTGTAAATCGTGTTGGCGACCTTCAGCATCGAATCGTGCGCGGGCAGTCGCTTCACCTGAAGAAACAGGAGTATGCTGAAACACATCGTCCCGGCAATGATTAGAGCACCGCAAAACAAGAAGTTCCACGACGAAACATCGCCTCCAAACAGATGGAAAGTCCCCACATGAAGGTCAGGGATTGCCAAATCCGCCTCGCTGGCGTAGGCCGGCAGGCTAAAGCCTAATAACGAACTCATCAAGAGTGCCACATTTTTTATTTTTCGCATGACATTTAAATATAAAAATTAGAATTAATGAATATAAAATTAAAAAACCGTGCAAAGTTACAAACATTTTATTTGATTATGCAGATATTTTCAAAAAAAGCGAGTTAAACTTTGTTAAAGTCGTTTTTTCTTGTTACTATACAAAATAATTTTTGTACCTTTGTGCCCGAATTACTGGAATTATTGAGTTTTAATACACTATTTATGGATATTTCACACATTGAACATCTCGGAATCGCCGTTAAGAGCATCACCGAAAGTCTTCCCTATTACGAACAAGTATTGGGGTTGAAGTGCTACAACATTGAGGAAGTGGCAGACCAGAAAGTAAAAACAGCCTTCTTTAAGGTCGGACAGACCAAGATAGAGCTGCTGGAACCCACCTCCGAAGAGTCCACCATCGCCAAGTTTATCGAAAACCGCGGCGAAGGCATCCACCACATCGCTTTTGCCGTCCCCGACGTAGCCAAGGCGTTAGCCGAAGTAGAGCCAAAAGGTGTGCGGCTCATCGACAAAGCCCCCCGTGGCGGTGCCGAAGGCTTGAAAATAGCCTTCCTCCACCCGAAATCAACCGGCGGCGTCTTAACGGAATTATGTCAATAGAATAATATACATTTATGAGTACACAGACAAGTAAAGTAGAAGAACTTATCGAGTTGCGAGCACAAGCCCGCCTCGGCGGTGGCGAAAAAGCCATTGAAAAACAGCACGCGCAGGGCAAATACACTGCGCGTGAACGTATTACGATGCTGCTCGACGAAGGCAGTTTTGAGGAGTTGGATATGTTTGTGCAGCACCGCAGTCACAATTTCGGCATGGAAAAGAAACAGTTCCTTGGCGATGGCGTGGTAACGGGTTATGGCACCATCAACGGTCGGTTGGTGTATCTTTTCGCACAGGATTTCACCGTGATTGGCGGGTCGCTGTCCGAAACGATGGCTCTGAAAATCTGCAAGGTCATGGACTTGGCGATGCAGATGGGCGCACCGGTCATCGGCTTGAACGACTCCGGCGGTGCCCGCATCCAGGAAGGCGTGAACGCGCTGGCGGGCTATGCGGAGATTTTCCAACGCAACATCCTCGCTTCGGGCGTGGTGCCGCAGATTTCGACGATATTGGGACCTTGTGCCGGTGGTGCGGTTTATTCACCCGCGCTCACCGACTTCACCATCATGGTGCAGGGTGCAAGTTATATGTTCCTCACGGGTCCGAAAGTGGTGGAAACCGTAACCCACGAGGTGGTAACGCAGGAGCAATTGGGCGGTGCCGAAGTGCACGCCAGAAAATCGGGCGTGTCGCATTTCTCCGTTGAGAAAGAAGAAGATGCCATTGATTTGGTGCGCAAACTGCTGAGTTTTCTGCCGCAAAACAACATGGAAGAAACCCCCGTGAAGCCGACCAGCGACCCCATCGACCGCTTGGAAGATTCACTGAACGACATTATACCCGACAACGCCAATCAGGCGTATGATATGTATGAAGTGATTGGAGCCATCGTCGACGACGGCGAGTTTTTGGAAGTTCATGCCGATTATGCGAAAAACATCATCGTGGGCTTTGCCCGCTTCAATGGACGCTCGGTGGGCATCGTTGCCAATCAGCCGAAAGCCCTCGCCGGTGTGCTGGACATCAACGCTTCCCGCAAAGCCGCACGGTTTGTGCGCTTCTGTGATGCGTTCAACGTCCCCCTTGTGACGCTGGTGGACGTGCCGGGATTCCTTCCGGGCACGGGTCAGGAATACGGTGGCGTGATTGTTCACGGTGCCAAATTGCTCTACGCCTATGGCGAAGCAACGGTGCCAAAAGTAACAGTAACGTTGCGCAAGTCCTACGGTGGCGCACATATCGTGATGAGTTGCAAGCAGTTGCGTGGCGATATGAACTACGCATGGCCCACCGCCGAAATCGCCGTGATGGGCGGTGCAGGTGCTGTGGAAGTGCTGTATGCGAAGGAAGCCAAAGAATCGAGCGACCCTGCAAAGGTGTTGGCAGAAAAAGAGGCTGAATACAACAAGGCATTCGCAAATCCTTACAATGCAGCGAAATACGGTTATATCGACGATGTGATTGAGCCGCGCAACACCCGCTTCCGCATCATTCGCGCGTTGCAACAGTTGGCGACGAAAAAGCAGGTTAATCCGGCGAAAAAACACGATAATATTCCTTTGTAATTAAAAATTAAGAATTATGAATGGAATGAATCGATTAATTAGGGGATTGCGGGTCAAGCCCGCAATGACGGTGGGTTTGTTGCTGTTGTGTGCCGTTTTTTCGGTGCAGGCACAGCGGACAAGCTCGCTCAAAATCAATGAAATCCTCGTTATCAATGAAACGAATTTTCAGGATGACTACGGAATACAACGCCCTTGGATTGAGATTTACAACTCTTCTGCGGGAACGGTTAATATGGCCGGTTGCTATTTGACAATCAATGCTACGGATGCTCGTTTATATCAAGCAGACAATAAATTGACGCTGCGGGATATTTACGGCAGCAACGACCCGCGCATCTATCCGGTGCCCAAGGGCGATGTTTTGACGAAAGTGAGACCCAATCAGCACCTGCTTTTTTGGGCGGACGGTCGACCTACTCGCGGAACTTTTCATCTGAGTTTTATGCTGGACACTGAGCAGCCAAACTTCATTGCACTGTTTGATTCGGACGGACGGACGTTTATCGACTCCGTGACCGTGCCCGCAGGACAAGTGGCTGACATCAGTTACGGCTTGGTGCACGACGGGTGGAGTCAAAAACGCTTGGACGAAGAAATTCGTTTGAATCAAAGTTACACCGGAGGCACCAAACTTTGGAAACCCTTTACGCAGGTGACGCCGAGTTCCAATAACTTCATTTTGGACAAAAGCGACAAGGTGGAAAATTTTAAGAAAAACGATGCGAGTGGTGCCGGTATGACGGTTACGGCTATGGGAGTGGTGTTTGTTGCACTGCTTGCGCTTTTTCTCTCGTTCAAATATGTCGGCAAAACGGCAGTTAGAATGAGCAAAAAGCGGGCGATGCAAACATCCGGAATGACCGAAGAACAGGCATCTGTTTCGACCGGCATGTCGGGCGAACTGTTTGCCGCCATTGCGCTGGCGATATACGAAGCCACAGAATTGCACGATGAGGAAAACACCATCCTGACCATTCAGCACACGGCGCGTAACTATTCGCCCTGGAGTTCAAAAATTCAAACATTAAGAGAGTTACCTATTAGAAAATAAAAAAATATGAAAAATTTTAAATATATAATTAACGGCAACATTTACAACGTTGAGATAAACAGCATTGAAGGCACCATGGCAGACGTGGAAGTCAACGGCACACCGTATAAAGTGCAAATCGACAGACCTACTAAAACGCAGGTCGTAACAGTGAAACGTCCCGCACAGGCAGCTGTGGCACCGGTTTCCAAACCCGTGCAAGCCGCTTCGGCAGGTGCGTTGAGGTCGCCGCTGCCCGGCATCATCCTCGACATCAATGTCAAAGTGGGCGATGCGGTCAAAAAAGGTCAAAAAGTGCTGGTGCTGGAAGCCATGAAAATGGAAAACGCCATCAATGCCGACCGCGACGGAGAGATTAAGGATATAAAAGTTAACAAAGGCGAGTCTGTGCTGGAAGGTGCAGAACTCCTCGTAATCGGATAAAATTATGGATTTTCTATCATTCATTGGGGATAATTTACAGATTTTCCTCTCTTATACAGGCTTTGCAAACGCCACTTCGGGACACCTCATCATGATTGCGGTGGGCTTGGTGTTTATCTATTTGGCGATTGCCAAAGAATTTGAGCCTATGCTGTTGATTCCGATTGGTTTCGGTATTTTGATTGGCAATATCCCGTTCAAAGATGCCGGATTGCAGTTGGGAATTTATGAAGAAGGCTCGGTGCTCAACATCCTGTATCAAGGGGTAACTTCGGGGTGGTATCCACCGCTGATTTTCCTTGGTATTGGGGCGATGACCGACTTCTCGGCGTTGATTTCCAATCCCAAACTGATGTTGATTGGTGCTGCGGCTCAATTTGGTATTTTCGGTGCCTACATCTTGGCACTGCTTTGGGGCTTTGACCCTTCTCAGGCGGGTGCAATCGGTATCATCGGCGGAGCAGACGGTCCAACGGCTATTTTCCTGTCGTCCAAACTCGCGCCAAACCTCATGGGAGCCATTGCCGTGTCGGCGTATTCCTACATGGCACTTGTGCCGGTAATTCAACCGCCCATCATGCGCCTTTTGACTACCAAAAGTGAACGTGTCATCCGCATGAAACCGCCCCGCGTGGTTTCTCAGACGGAAAAAATCATTTTCCCGATTGTGGGATTGTTGCTGACCTGTTTCTTGGTGCCGTCGGGTTTGCCCTTGCTGGGAATGTTGTTTTTCGGTAACTTAATCAAAGAATCGGGCGTAACCCGTCGTTTGGCAGAAACCGCTCGCGGTCCGCTGATTGACGTGATTACCATCTTGCTGGGTATCACCGTAGGTGCGTCCACGCAGGCAACGCAATTCTTGACCTTGAGTTCACTGAAAATCTTCGGTTTGGGAGCTTTGTCATTCGTTATTGCAACCACTACGGGGGTTTTGTTTGTCAAATTTTTCAACATCTTTCTGGGGAAAGACAACAAAATCAATCCGCTGATTGGTAATGCCGGCGTTTCGGCAGTGCCCGATTCAGCGCGCATCTCTCAGGTTGTCGGCTTGGAATATGACTCCTCCAACTACTTGCTGATGCACGCCATGGGACCGAATGTTGCCGGCGTGATTGGCTCGGCGGTGGCAGCCGGGGTGCTTTTGGGCTTTTTGGGGTAAATTTGAAATAGTATGGATTTTGAAGTTTTAGTGCCCGCCATAGCATTTATGACGTGGAAACATTTGGTGATGATTGCCGTAGGGCTGACATTGATTTGGCTGGCAATCAAGAAGGGCTACGAGCCTACGTTGCTGTTGCCAATCGGGTTTGGTGCCATTTTGGTGAACATTCCCTTTACGGCGGCTCTCACGCAGACCGACCCTGCCGGCAACGTGGTTGTGGGCGCACTTGATGTGTTGCGAAATGCCGGTATTAGCACGGAACTGTTTCCGTTGCTGATTTTTGTTGCCATCGGGGCGATGATTGATTTCTCGCCGATGTTTCAGAAACCGACCTTGTTGCTGTTTGGTGCGGCGGCGCAGTTGGGTATTTTTATTACGATGCTTTTGGCTGTGGCTGTGGGATTTAGTTTGCCCGAAGCGGCGAGTATTGGGATTATTGGTGCTGCCGATGGACCTACGTCTATCATCGTGTCGCAGCAGTTGGCACCGCAGTTGCTCGGACCAATCACGGTGGCGGCGTATTCCTATATGTCGCTCGTGCCGTTGATTCAGCCACCGGTAATCAGGGCGTTGACCTCTAAAAAAGAGCGTATGATTCGTATGAAAACCGATGCCAACAAAAAAGTGTCGCGCACGACGCTGATTCTTTTCCCTATTATTATTACGGTTTTGGCGGGAATAATTGCCCCTTCGTCTTTGGCGTTGATAGGCTTTTTGATGTTCGGCAACCTGATTCGCGAATGCGGCGTGCTCAATTCGCTGTCGCAAACGGCACAAAAAGAGTTGGCTAACCTCGTAACGATTTTGCTCGGTATCACCATTGCAAGCACGATGACCGCCAACGAATTTGTGAACGTGGAAACACTGATGATTCTTGGCTTGGGAGTCTTCGCTTTCGTCTTCGACACGGCGGGCGGCGTGCTGTTTGCCAAATTCTTGAACCTGTTTTACAAGGAAGGCAACAAAATCAACCCGATGGTTGGGGCGTGCGGCATCTCGGCATTCCCAATGTCGGCGCGCGTGATTCACGGGATGGGCTTAAAAGAAGACCCCAACAATTACCTGTTGATGCCTGCCATCAGTTCCAATGTGGGCGGACAAATCGGCTCGGTAATCGTGGGCGGTTTGATATTGATGTTAGTTCCATTATTTGCATAACCCTAAAAAACAGAATAAAATGAATATATTAGAAAACATACAGAGTGCAGATTTTCAAAAAGGATTAGAGATAACGGGGCTTGGACTTGCAGGCGTGTTCATCTTTATGGCGGTCTTTTTGGCAATCATCGTGGGTGTAGATAAACTCTTCCCCTACAAGCCGGAAAAAGCCGCATAATCTCGCCGCTTGTTTCAGAATAAATTTGTACCTTTGCGCCATAATTTTAATATTTGATATAAATGACAATTACAACATTAATGGTTATAGTCTTTGTGATAGGCTATGTGTGCATCGCGTTGGAACACCCGATTCACATCAACAAAACGGCTACGGCGTTGCTGCTCAGCACGGTGCTGTGGACTTGTATGACCCAAATTATCCCCAGCCACGAGTTGCTGGCGGAGGATTTGGTGAAAAGTTTGGGCGAAGTCGCCGAAATTCTCTTTTTCCTGATGGGCGCGATGACCATCGTCGAAATCGTCGATATTCACGGCGGATTCGGGCTGATTACCGACAAAATCAAGGAAACAAACAAGGTGAAGTTGCTGTGGATTATCAGCTTCCTGACGTTTTTTATGTCGGCGGTGCTCGACAATCTCACGACGTCGATTGTGATGATTGCGTTGCTGCGCAAGTTGATCGACGACAAGCACGACCGCTGGTTTTTTGCGGGCATGGTCATTCTCGCGGCGAATGCCGGAGGGGCGTGGTCGCCCATTGGCGATGTTACCACGATTATGCTGTGGATTGGCGGCAAAATCAGTGCCGTGACGATTATTAAAAACACGTTCCTGCCAAGTGCGGTGTCCATTTTAGTGCCGTTGGCGGTGCTTTCGTTCTCGCTGAAAGGCGCGGTGAGCCGTCCGCCACTCAACGACAGCAGTAAATCGGACGACATTTCGATGGGTAACAAAGTGGCAATCACCGCTCTGGGGATTAGTGCGCTGCTTTTCGTGCCGGTTTTCAAGACCATCACGCATTTGCCTCCCTATTTGGGTATGCTGGGCGGTTTGGGTGTCTTGTGGATATTCGTGGGGCTGGTGCACAAGCGACGTGTGGGTGGCAGCAAAAATCAGAAATATGAAATCACAAGCATTTTAAGTCGCATTGATATGTCGAGCATCCTCTTTTTCCTTGGTATTCTGATGGCGGTCAATGCCTTGAAAGTGGGCGGACAGTTGGCTACGCTTTCGACTTCCTTAGACACCATTCCGTTGGAAGAGCCGGGCAAATACTACATCATCACGATGATTATCGGGGTGTTTTCGTCCATTATCGACAACGTGCCGCTGGTGGCGGGTGCGATTGGGATGTACAGCTTCCCCGTCGACCACTATTTCTGGGAATTTCTGGCGTATGCCGCCGGCACGGGTGGCAGTATCCTGATTATCGGCTCGGCAGCCGGTGTGGCGGTGATGGGCATGGAAAAAATTGACTTCATCTGGTACTTCAAAAAAGTGTCTTGGCTGGCACTGCTGGGCTATCTCGCCGGCTGCGCGGTCTATATAGTGGAGCATTCGTTCAGGTAAAGCCTGCAAAAAAAATCGAAAAAAATAGGTATTTTATCTATTTTTTTCGATTTTTTGGCTTGTAATTCAAAATAATGTTGTACCTTTGCACCCGCGAAAGTAAAAAATTTATTTATTAACAAATTCTATTTTATGTATTTAGACGCAGAAAAAAAGAAAGAAATCTTCGCGAAGTACGGGAAGTCTAACACGGATACCGGCTCCTCAGAGGGTCAGATTGCCTTGTTTTCCTACCGCATCTCGCATTTAACTGAGCATCTCAAGTTAAATCGGAAAGATTATAGCACAAGCCGCTCTTTGAAGATGCTGGTGGGTAAACGTCGTCGCCTTTTGGACTATCTGAAAGAACGCGACATCGAACGCTACCGCACGATTATCAAAGAATTGGGTATTCGCAAGTAAATTGCGACTCATTCCCTGCACCGTCCGTCACGACCAGTACAAGGTTTTGGCGGACGGTTTTATTTAGCCTTCTGGCGGCAAAGCGCGTGTTATCGTGATTGTAGTAGAGAAGGTTCCGTTTGGCATCGTACTCAAAAAGCACCCACTCGCCGCCGATGGTGCCGCGATAGAACTTGATGCCGCTCAAATTATCCATAATCCGAAACGAAACGCGGCGATTGGCTACCCATTTTTCCTGTTCAAGCGGTCTGATGACGGGCGGCGTAACATCCGTTTGCACGGTATAGGAACCTAACTCGCTGATTTTCGCCGTGATAGCACTGAAATTATATTTGCCGCCC
>BNTR01000075.1 GCA_025996755.1 Bacteroidia bacterium | reverse complement strand
AAATTGTTGAAATCTTTGCTGATGCCGATGTTTTTTTCGATGATGTCGGGTGTAATTTGCCGATTATCAGCGGGTAAGACGATTGCCAATTTATCCATTTCGTTGGTTATTTTGCTCAGGTCGTTGCCCAAATAGTCTGTCAAAATTTGCGCCGACTGCGCGTCGATGCCGATTTTTTTAGTCTTCAAATAATCGACTATAAAAGCCGGAACCTGATTTTCGTATTTTTTTTTTGACTCGAAAACGATGCTGTCGCTGGATTTTGTCAGTGTGGCACTCAATTTTTTTCTGCCGTCCAATTTGCCGTGCTTGTGATTGATGACGAGCACCGTCGATTTGAGGGGATTGACGACGTAATGGATGAGGTCGTCGATATTTTTCAGGTTTTGCGCCTCGCGCACCACCACCAACTGGTGTTCTGCCATCATCGGATAGCGGCGACAGGCGGTTACGATGTCCTTCGCATCGGTGTCGGTGCCGTAAAAAAGCATCTCGTTGAAATCCCGCTCGTGCGCTTCCAAGACCGTTGCCTGCAACAGAGCGGTCAGTTGGTCGATATAGTAGCCTTCGTCGCCGTGAAAAAGGTAAACCTGCGCAAATTGCTTTGTCTGAATGCCACGTTTTATCTCGTCAAAATTATCAATTTTCATTTATTATGTGTATATTTGCAAAATATTTTCAACAAATACGATGAATTTGAAAGTCAAAATACAGGACAACAAAGAATACGTCTTTGACCGCCTCCGCAAAACGTTTGTGCGACTGACCCCGGAAGAGTCTGTGCGCCAGCAGTTTATCAACTACCTCATCGAAGAGAAAAACTATCCCGAAGGCTTGCTCGCCAATGAGGTAGCCATCACGCTGGGCAACGTATCCCGCCGCTGCGACACCGTGCTCTACGACCGCCTCCTGCAACCGCAAATGATTATCGAATACAAGGCTCCCTCCGTAACAATCAACCAGCAGACTTTCAATCAGATAGCACGCTACAACATGGTCTTGAATGTCCCCTGGCTCATTGTCAGCAACGGTTCACAGCACTACTGCTGCCACATCGCCAACAACGAATATTCCTTTGTCAGGGAAATTCCCGACTATTCCTGTTGATGCACTAACAACGCGTCTTGCCAATTCGGCGCATATTTCTCTGAGAAGCGTTTTTTTTCAGCCACAGCACTCTCTATATCGTCAAAAGTGCCCACTACGACACGCCACATACCCTGTACGTCTTGCGCAACTATCGGCGAAAAGCCATCCGTCGCAAGGCGACTTTTCAACGAAGTCGTATTCCCTTTCATCACAAATTTACCCTGCACTACATTGAATTTTTTGATGGTACCGCCATCCATGGCGGTCAATTTGTCCTTTACAAAACCGGCAGCTGCGGCTGCGGCATCATCGCCGCCTCCGCCTTTGGCTGCGCCGGGTTTTGCCCCTCCGGCAATGGGCGAAGCAGGGTCGTACGGAACTCCCGCTTTGAAAGCGGCAAACACGGCTTGATAGGCACTGGGCTTGGACGATTCACACGCCGTGAACGCCAATAACGCCACAGACATCGCTCCCAAAAGATAAAATTTTGTCTTCTTCATACGCTATACATTATAAATCCTGTTCGAGCAACCAGGCATCACTGAAACGGTTTTTGATACGCTCTTTTTCAGCCACAGCACTTGCGCGGTCGCTAAAAGAGGCAAGTAAAACGCGATACATCCCCTGTGCATTTTGAGCGAGCACCGGACGATAGCCGGCGTCTTGCATCGTTTCTTTCAACGAAGAGGCATTCGTTTTGTTGGCAAAACTGCCAATCACCACGCTGTAACGCTGAATGGAGCCGCCGTCCGCAGAGGTCAACTGCTCTTTCCGAAAATCAGTTGAAGCCGCCGGTTCGGGTTCTGTCTGAACAGACGCAACGGCAGGCTGTTGCGGAATCCGCGTTACTATCGGGCGTTCGTCCTCTTCCGCAACGGCGATTTCCTCAACGGCGTTGTCTTCCGGCTCAGAAACCACCGGCTCGGTATAGACAATGGGCTTCGCTTTCGCAACCTCATACACCTGAGCATAAGCATTTTGCTTGGGCTTACACGAACTGGAAGCCAATAAAGCCACCGCCGCCAACCCCCAAAGATAAATTTTCGCTTTCATATTTTTATGTGTTATATTCCGCCGCAAAGGTAATAAATTTTTTTGTTATTACAAACACCCTTTTGTCGAAGGTAATTCGTAATTAAAAATGTCGCGGCGCACCGCCATTTTGATGGCACGCGCGAATGCTTTGAAAATTCCCTCAATTTTATGGTGCTCGTTGGTGCCTTCGGCGCGGACGGTGAGGTTGATTTTTGCCGCATCGCTCAGCGATTTGAAAAAATGAGAGAACAGTTCCGTCGGCACATCGCCCACTTTTTCGCGCTTAAAATCCGCCTCCCACACCAGCCACGGGCGACCGCCGAAATCCAACGCCACCGTGCACAAACAATCGTCCATCGGCAGGCAAAAACCATAGCGTTCGATGCCCCGCTTGTCGCCAAGAGCCTGCGCGAGAGCCTCTCCGAGTGCTATTCCCGTGTCTTCAACGGTGTGATGCTCGTCTACGTGCAAATCGCCCCGCACCTGAATGGTCAGGTCGATGCCGGCGTGCTTGCCGATTTGTTCGAGAAGATGGTCGAAAAATCCTAACCCGGTGGAAATCAGCGTCTTGCCTGTGCCATCCAAGTCTATTTCGATGTGAATGTCGGTTTCTTTGGTCGTGCGGCTGACGGTGGATTTGCGCTCTTTGGCAAACAGAAATCGGGTGATTTGCTCCCAATTTTCGACCACGCACGAGCGCGGCTTCACCTTTTTCTTTTGCTTGTCCGACAGCGGCTCCCTGTTCAGCAAAATGGCACCACAGCCCAGATTATCCGCCAGATGCACATCCGTGAGGCGGTCGCCAATCACAAAAGAATGTTCCAAATCGTAATCGCCATTGACATAATCGGTTAGCAACCCAATGCCGGGCTTGCGCGTCGGCAAATTATCCTCCGGAAACGACCTGTCAATAAAAACGGCATCAAAAACAACGCCCTCATTTTTGAAAATTTCCAGCATCTTGCCCTGCACCGCATCAAAATGTGCCTGCGGATAGGCAGGCGTTCCCAACCCATCCTGATTGGTGACAATGACCAATTCAAAATCCAATTTCTCGCGAATAAGAGCCAAATTGCGAATCACGCCGGGCAAAAATTCCAACTGCTCCAGCGTATCAACCTGCTCTGTTACAGGCGGTTCCACAATCAGCGTGCCATCTCTGTCGATAAACAGTACTTTTTTCATATTTTTAAAGCGTTTAATAATTCTGCATTTTCTGCGGGCGTGCCCACCGTGATGCGGATGCAGTTGTCGCACAGCGCAAGCGAAGTGCGGTTGCGCACGATGACCCCTTTTTGGCACAGGTCGTTGTAAATTTGCGTCGCGTCGGGCACTTTCACCAGCAGGAAATTGGCATCCGACGGATAAATATGTTGCACTGCCGGCAGCGTTTTCAATGCCTCAGTCAGTTTCGCCTTTTCGTCCAAAATTTGCTTGACCCACTCGTTTTTGAATTTGTCGCCACCGCTTAGTTGCTCTAACACAGCAAGTTGTGTCAGGTCGCTGACATTGTATGGATATTTCACCTTGTTGAAATAGGCGATGATTTTTTCGGACGCGAATGCCAAGCCGCAGCGCAACGCAGCCAATCCCCACGCCTTCGAGAAGGTGTGCAGCACGATGAGATGGGGGTAGTGGTCCAAGTCGTCGAGCCAACTTTTTTCCGCCGAAAAATCGCTGTATGCCTCGTCAATCACCACAATGCCGGTGAATTGCGTCAAAATTTTGAGTATTTCGCCGCGATTAAGCGCATTTCCGGTCGGATTGTTGGGCGAACAGAGCCAAATCACTTTCGTGTGAGCGTCCGTCGCCGCCAGCAGGCGGTGGGCATCCACCGAAAAGTCGCTGTTGAGCAGCACTTTACGGTATTCCACATCGTTGATGTCTGCCGCCACCTCATACATCCCGTAGGTCGGATTTATCGCCACAACATTGTCCGTGCGCGGCTCGCAAAAAATGCGATAGACCAAATCAATCGGCTCATCGCTGCCGTTGCCCACCATAATCTGCGTGGGTCGCACGTGCTTCAACTGCGCAATCGCACCTTTCAAATCGACCTGCAGGGGGTCGGGATAGCGGTTGCGCGGACTGTTATACGGATTTTCGTTCGCATCCAAATACGCCGAAGCCGCCCCCTGAAACTCGTGCCGCGCACAGACATAAGGCTTCAGAGCCGCAATATTTTTCCGAACGAGTGATTCTAAATTACTCATGACATCTTTATTCAAAGGTGCAAATATACGCATTTTTCTGTTTCATACAACAAGTCAAGAACAAAAACCAACAGGGCAAACGCATCTCAGGGTCAACGCATTAAAATTGAATCAAATTTAAGAGAAATTCTTTGTTCCACCCGGCTTTTAGGCGTTTAGAGACGAGACTTTCTTTTCCTTTGTCCTTTTTCAAGAGATTGAGCGCAATTTTTCTGATAAGCGCAAAATTTTCAGCGGCGTGCTTAGTGCGCTTGCGTTGTTCATCTTCTCTAAAGACCATGTCTAAGGTCCAGTGTAAAGAATTTTCAACCCCCCAGTGCTCCCTGATATATTGATTAAAGGGTTGAAGCGTATCTAAATTGCTGATATAGAGGCGTACTTCTGTAGTTACTTTAGCTGCCACTTCTCTTGTGGATGTAATTTTGATGATGGTTTGCAAGGATTTCCACGGCTTCTCATCGTCTATCATATAGTTTTTGACAAACACTTCACAGCGACGGGTTTCTATTCTTCCATTACCCTTGGTTACCTCTGTAGAATCCAAAACAGGTTTGCAGCGGCTACAGACCGCCTCAACTTGCTCTCGCAAGTATTTCTGGTTATCTTTTACCGACAAAATATAATCCGCACCACAGTCTATAATCTTCTCGGCAATAGCACGTTGCGTACCCTTTGAACCCGCGAACGGTTTTACCGTCTATGGCGATGACTTTATCAAACACACCGGCTGATTTTTGTGTCTCTGACCATTCTATAAAAAGTTTTTCAAACTTTTTGGGGTTCAACAGCGAAAACACCCTATTGATTGTGTCGTGCGAAGGTATGCCATGAGGTAACTTCAATATTTTTTTCAGAAACTCTATATTTGTATTCCCATAGAGTTCGATAGAATCGTAGGATTCCGCCCCACTAAGCACTGCCAAAATGCTTAAAACGATGATGTCGAGTAACAAATGCTTCTTGTGGCGATTGATACGTGGGTCGCGCAACTTGCTGATTTGACCGCCTCTTAGTGGCGGGGGTAGCTTATAAAAATGAATTTAGGTATCATATCCGGTAATCATTAATAAATTATCATTTATGCAATGTTTTTCAAAAACACCCGAAATGTTTGTATCTTTGCACCATGGCAGGCATCTATTTTCATATCCCGTTTTGCAAAACGCGCTGCGCTTATTGCGATTTTCTTTCGTCCACTGCCTTGGGCGGGCATTCGGAGTATGTTGATGCGCTTTGTCGGGAGCTTCAAAATCGCTGTGATTACTTGGGAAATTTGCCCGTTGAAACAATTTATTTTGGCGGCGGAACGCCCTCGCAACTCTCTGCAGCCGCCTTTGAAAAGATATTTGCCGCCATTGTCAGGTCGAGCGGAGCGCAACAGCCATTTCCAAGTCCGGAAATCACCCTTGAAGCCAATCCTGACGACCTCACCGATGCCTGCCTCGACAGCCTCCGCTCCCTGCCATTCAACCGCCTCAGCATCGGTATTCAGAGTTTCGATGCTGCCGAACTGCGCTTCCTCCACCGCCGCCACGATGCCCATGCCGCTGTTCAAGCCGTTGAGCGGGCGCAAAGATACGGCTTCGACAATATCAGTATCGACCTGATGTATGGATTGCCTCATCAAACGCTCGCGACGTGGCAAGCCACCCTCGACCAAGCTATCCGATTGGGCGTGCAACATATTTCTGCCTACCATCTTATATATGAAGAGGGGACGCGCCTGCATCAATGGCTGAAACAGGGGAAAATCGCCCCTTTGGACGAGGAAACGAGCCTCAAAATGTTTGAAATGCTGATTGACACCCTCGCGGAGGCGGGTTTCCGGCAATATGAGATTTCCAATTTTGCGCTACCGGGGCGCGAATCGCGCCACAATTCTGCCTATTGGTCGGGCAGGCACTACCTCGGCATCGGTGCCGCCGCCCACTCCTACAACGGCATCAGCCGCCAATGGAATGCCGCCATCCCCACCGCCGAATATCTCAACCACACCCCCGAAATTGAATTTCTCGACGAAACAACGGCTTACAACGACTTCATAATCACCCGCCTGCGCACCATGCGCGGCATCAACCTCAACGAATTGACCGCCCTGTGTGGCGAGCAACAGAAAAATGCCTGCTTGCAGCAGGCTCAACGCTATTTGGACAGCGGACGTTTAGCATTAACGGAGGACAGCCACCTCCGCCTTACCCGTGCCGGCATTTTTATTTCCGACGGCATTATGGCTGATTTGATGCGCTGAAATTATTTCAACTTGAAGCGATAGGTGATTGTGCCGGTGGCATTTTCGCCGCTTTTGATGGCGTTGAACTTCGTGCGTTTGGCGGCATCGATGGATGAATTGCGCATTTGGGGGTCGCTGATGGTGGTGCCGGGGCGCACCGTGGCGTTAATGACATTGCCCTGCGGGTCTACCGTGATATTGACGACGACAATGCCCTCTTCCTGCGCGGAATAGACGGGGCTTTGCAGATTGCCCATCCGCGTGCGCCCGTTCAGGTTGATGCTCACGCCGGGCGTTTCGCCCGCAGCAGCCGTGCCGGAGCCGGTGTTTAAGGTGGGGGAGGTGGACGTGCCGGTGCCTTTGCCTCCGGCGAGGGCTGCCGCCACTTGGGCGTTGATTTTTTTCTGATTTTCAGCCTCTTTTTGTCGCTTTGCCTCGGCTTCAGCCTGCCGCCGCTGCTCTGCCAACTCTTCCGGCGATGGCGTGGGGGCTGCGATGGGCACGGGGTCGGTGTCTGTGAGGGGGGCGTTTGCCGGTGGCGTTGGCGAGGCGGGTGTCGGCGTGCCGGCTTCCGGTGGAGCAACTGCCTGTTGGTCAGGGATTTGCGGCACATCAGGTGCCTCCGATGCGGCTTCTGACGCTACATCCGTGCCATCGTCAGGATTGGAAACGCCCATCTCCTCAAAATCATTTGCCGCCTCCTCAAAAAGAGCCAAAATACCCTCTTCCTGCGGCTTCGGCTCGGCTGTCAGATAAACAAAAGAAAGCAAAAGAAGAAGCAGGAGCAGTATAATTGCTGCACCCGACCATCCATAAACCTCTTCTGTCGTCAACTTCTTCATCGTCCTAACTCATAACTCATAACTCATAACTTATAACTAAATCAGTGCGGGCGCGTCACCAAAATCATCTTGAAATGATTTTGATTGGCAATATCCAACAACTTCACCACTTCCGAATAGGGAATGGTTTCGTCGGCATAAAGAGCCACATACATCTCATTATTTTCGGCATAGCACTGTTGCAAAAAAGGAACGATGTCCTCGAAATCGACGCGCTTCTCCTTTGCGGAGCCGTAAGCCACATAATAATTGAGGTTTTTATCAATCGTTACGCGCGACAACGGGCTTGCGGAGGTCTGCTGCGCACTTTGAGGCAGCATCACCTTAATCGCATTCGGCGTTACCACCGTGGAGGTTATCATAAAAAATATGAGCAACAAAAATATCATGTCCGTCATCGACGACATGTTGAACTCCGCAGTCTGTTTGCTTTTTCGCTTAATTCCCATAGATTCAATTATTTAGTGTGCGCGCCTTTGGCACTTTCCGTTTCATTGACAATGTCCATGAAGTCCATGATTTGCGCATCCATCTTGTTCGTAACCACATCCAATTTGGCGTGCAGGAAGTTGTATAAAAACAGCGAGGGAATACCCACAAACAAACCGGCAACGGTGGTTACGAGAGCCTCGTAAATACCTGACGACAAGATAGTTACATCCACATTGCTGCCTGCATTTGCCATTGCAAAGAAGGCACTCACCATCCCCGTTACCGTTCCGAAAAAGCCCAGCATCGGCGCGATGGCAGCCGTGGTTGCCACCCAAAAAAAGCCTTTTTCCAACTTGGCAATCTCAATCGCCCCCTGATTTTCGATGGACAGCAAAATGTCGCTCGCAGGATGCCCGATGCGGTGCAACCCCTTTTCCACCATACGCGAATAGGGCGTTTTGTTGCGCTTGCACAACTTTTCTGCCGCCGCCAGATTGCCCTCGTGCAGATAGTCGCGGATACGCTCCATAAACGAGGTGTCTTTTTGCGACACTTTGTTGATAACCAGCAGCCGCTCAATGAAAACGCCGATGGAAATACCCAGCAGAATTATAATCGGCACCATTATCCAACCACCCTTAGCCGCCAACTCAAGGATATTCATCTTCACCTCCGTTGCCACCGGAGTGACCACCGCTTCTGCAGCCTCCGCGGCAATTCCCTCAACAAAATCTGCCGCCTCGTCCTGAATAAAAAGAAACAAATTCATACGCGATTATATTTATTAAAACTATATTTATTAAAACAGTGCAAAGGTACAAAAAAATCTTTTATGTCTGAACCATGATTTTAATAAGATTTTTAGGACTAGCCGGATTACAAAAAAAATCCCGCCAATCTCCATCCTGTTAATCTCGAAAATCTTATTAAAATTATGGTTCAGACAATAAACTAAAGGGGAAGCACCAGACGGAAGCCTAAGTCGGAGCCGACACCGTTGGGCGCGTTGTTGTTGCGACGAGACACGCGGCAGTGCTCCGCATTGTTGCCCCAGCGGCCGCCGCGAACCACGCGGTCCGAACCTGTAGTAGCACCTGTAGGGTTGGTCTGCTCACCACTGTGATAATCACCATACCAATCGCTGCACCATTCCCATACATTACCGCTCATATCACAAATGCCTAACTCGTTGGGGGCTTTTGTGCCTACAGCATGAGTCGTACTACCATCCCCATACCACGCCACATCGCCAACCGTATTGCTGCCGCTATACTTGTAGCCCGCACTTCGATTGCCGCCTCGTGCTGCATATTCCCACTCCGCTTCTGTTGGTAAGCGATAATTCTTGCCGGTCTTTGTGTTTAGCGCAGTTAAAAAACTCTGTATATCATCGTAACTGACCATTTCCACAGGCAAATTATTCCCCTTAAAATGACTTGGGTTGCTCCCCATCACATCTTCCCAGAGCCTTTGTGTCACTTCATACTTGCCAATAGCATAGTTGCCCAAAGTAACGCTGTGAGTAGGAAGTTCATTAGACTCAGCATCGCTGCCTTGCTCATCGGTGGCTCCCATAGTAAAAGTGCAGCCTGCCACACCTATCATATTGAAATTCAATCCGCCGCCGGTTTCAGTGAAGTTGCTGGGAGGCACTGAAGCTTCTTGCGTAACAATCACCGTCTTCGTAATCGCCCACGCAGTAACGGTGACAGTTGCCGAACGGAAACACATAGTGTTTTCCGCCACATTCACCGTAATCGTACCGTCGCCTGTGCCGGAAGGCGAGCTGAATGTGCACCACCCGGCATCACTGCGAACTGTCCACGCGCTATTGCTCGTTACACCAATAAAATAACTCGCCGCGGTGGCATTTGTCGAAATCTCTGTTTTGTCAAGTATCAAAATAGCGTTTGCCGCCGCCTGCGTAACAATTACCGTCTTCGTGACCACTCCGGTAGTAACGGTGACAGTTGCCGAACGAATGGCTGCGAACGTATTTTCCGCCACATTCACCGTAATCGTACCGCTGCCTGTGCCGGAAAGCGGGCTGATTGTGCACCACTCGGCATCACTGCTAACTGTCCACTCGCTATAGGCCGTTACGCCAATAGAATAAGTTTCCTCGTCAACAATTGCCGCAATACTTGCTTTGTCAAGTATCAAAATAGAGTTTGCCGCTGCTTGCGTAACAATTACCGTCTGTGTTGCCGTCCCCGCAGTAACGGTGACAGTTGCCGAACGGCTGTCCATAGTGGTGTTCATCGCCACATCCACCGTAATTTTACCGTCGCCTGCGCCGGAAGACGGGCTGATTGTGCACCACTCGGCATCACTGCTAACCATCCACGCGCTATTGCTCGTTAAGCCAATAGAATAACGCTCCGCAGTGGCAATTGCCGAAATCGCCGTTTTGTCTACCCACAATGTGGGAATTCCGGGTTCGGGAAGCACCAGACGGAAGCCTATGTCGTAGCCACGGAAGTCGGGCGCGCCGCTGCCGCGATTAGACACGCGGCAGTTCGTCGCACCGGAGTTCCAGCTGCCGCCGCGAAGCACGTGGAACGAACCTGCAAGAGCACCTGTAGGGCTAGTTTGCTCACCATCTTCATAATCACCATACCAATCGTTGCACCATTCCCATACATTTCCTGACATATCGTAAATGCTTAACTCGTTGGGCAATTTTGTACCAACCGGGCGTGTATGCAATGAATACCACACATCCCACGTTACATCGCCAAGCGTATTGCTGCCACTATACCTATAGCCTTGACTTTGCGCACCGCCGCGGGCGGCATATTCCCATTCCGCTTCCGTCGGTAAACGGTAATTTTTACCTGTGATTGACTTCAACTTTTCGATAAATGTTTGACAATCATCCCAACTTACATTCTCAACAGGTAAATCATCGCCCTTGGAATAACTTGGATTGCTGCCCATAATCGTTTTCCAAGTTGCTTGCGTGACTTCATATTTCCCCATTTGGAAACCGCTTAACGTTACGCTGTGAGTAGGAAGTTCATGTTCAGAATAACCGCTGCCCTGCTCGGCAGTTGCGCCCATTGTGAACGGGCCACCCTCTACGATTACCATTTGCAGCCACACTATTGCAACCTTGCAAGTAACCGTTTTATCGCTTGCTTTTGCTATAATCGTTGCTTCGCCTGCGGCTACGGCGGTTACTGTGCCGTTGGCATCAACCGTTGCTTTTGTGCTGTCGCTGCTACTCCATGCGATGACGTTGTCGGCGTTGTCAGGCAACAAGGTAGCCACAAGTCTCTCACTTCCACCAACAAGAAGTTCAAGCGTAGTTTTGTTCAGCGAAATGCTGACCGCGGGCTGCGTAACCTTAACCTTGCAAGTAGACGATGCTCGCCTGCTTCTTGCCGTGATAATGGCTTCGCCTTTGGCTACAGCTGTCACTTTGCCGTTGACATCTACTTCAACTATACTTTCGTTGCTGCTGACCCAAGTGACGGGTTCGTCTGCATCGGCAGGCGACACTTCGGCAACAAGTGTTTCGCTGTCGCCACGAACAAGTTCAAGCGTAGTTTTGTTCAGATAAATGCCCGTTATGGCAACCTCGTCAGTACCAGGGGTAGGGGTAGGTACAGGGGCGGGGGCATCGGTGTCGGTGTCGGTCTCGATGAGACAAGAGGTGAACACTGCGCTTGCCGTGCCCAAAGTGAGCAGCAAGCCAGTAACTATTAAAAACAATTTTTTAAAAATTTTCATTACCAATCCAAATAAAAATGAGTATTACCCGCGCCGAATTTAGTAGAGCAAATATCGACTACAAAGGTAAAACTTCTTTTTGAATTGGCAAAACTTTTTTTGTGAAATCTAAAATAAAGTTGTACTTTTGTAAAATATTATTTCGGGTTATCAATCATATATATAAACAGATGAAAATAGGCATATTTGGGAGTGATTATCAAACTGATAAACAGCATTTTATCATCAAGTTGTTTGAGGATTTGGCGCGCTATGGTGCGGAAATTTGGGTGGAGCGAACGTTTTGTGATTATCTGGCTGAAAAGATTGCTTATAAACCTGATATTCAGGGGATTATCTCGATGGACGATTGTTGTCCGTTAGACATCGTGCTGAGTTTAGGTGGCGATGGCACGTTTTTGCGCACTGCACGTTGGGTGGGGCGGCAAAATATCCCTATTCTGGGTATCAATACGGGGCGTTTGGGCTTTTTGGCAACGGTGGGGACGGGCGAAATGGATGCCACGCTCGATTCCATTTTCCACCACTGCTACCGTATTGAGGAGCGGTCGCTGCTGCAAATTTCATCGCCCTACCCCTCCCCACACAATTGTGCGCTCAACGAAATCGCGTTTTTGAAGCGCGACACTGCGGCGATGATTTCCATCCATACCTGTCTCAACGACGACTATCTGACGGAATACCTCGCCGACGGGCTTATCGTGGCAACGCCAACCGGTTCAACGGCTTACAACCTGAGCGTGAACGGACCGATTCTCGTGCCGCAAGCCGACAATTTCGTGCTGAGTGCCGTTGCGCCCCATTCGCTCAATATGCGCTCGCTGGTGATTCCCGACAATGCGCGGCTACATGTGCGCATCGAATCGCGCACGCACGATTTTTTGGTGTCGTTGGACGGACGCACACGCGCCTTTCCGTCGGATACCGAATTTGACGTGCAGAAGGCGGATTTCACCATCAAAATGCTGCAACGGGAAAATCAAAATTTCTACGACACCCTGCGCAAGAAGATGCTGTGGGGCACGGATGTGCGCGAATATTTTTTTAATCCGTAACTTTGCAAAAAAAAACGATGCCGCAAAAGACACTACAAATCGCTATTCTCAATCTGATGCCGCTCAAGCAGGCAACAGAGGCTGATTTTTTGCGCATCTTTGCCAACAGCCCGCTACCGATGACGATTGATTGGATAAAAATAAAAAATCACGTCGCTAAAAACACGTCCCAAGAGTATCTGAACACGCATTACAAGAATTTTGAGGACATCCGCGACACGCCTTATGACGGATTTATCATCACCGGCGCGCCTGTCGAACTGCTTGAATACGAGGCGGTTACCTATTGGACGGAGTTGCAGGAAATAATGAATTGGGCGCACGAACACGTGCCAAGCACTTTGTATATCTGCTGGGCGGCTCAGGCGGCGTTGTACCACTTCTATGGCATTCCCAAATATCCGTTGAGCCGGAAAATGTTCGGCATTTTCAGCCACCGCGTAAACGATGCGGCAGTTCCGCTTGTAAACGGCTTTGATACAGCGTTTTACGCGCCACACAGCCGACATACGGAAATTCGCAAAGCCGACATTTTGCGCATCCCCGAACTGACCTTGCTCACCGAATCGCCGGAGGCGGGCGTGCACATCGTGACGGCTCGCGGCGGGCGCGACATTTTCATCACCGGTCATTCCGAATACGCGCCTGAGACACTCCACACCGAATATCATCGCGATTTGAACAAAGGCTTGCCCATCGCGATGCCCGCCAATTACTATATCGACAACGACCCCGCGAAAGGTATCGCTTTTCAATGGCGCGACGATGCCATCAGATTGTATATCAATTGGTTGTGTTCATTTTAATGTAACCATTGCCGTTCCCCGTTCTATGGGAACT
>BNTR01000074.1 GCA_025996755.1 Bacteroidia bacterium | reverse complement strand
GAAGTAAGCAAATGAAATGCCACGAACCAATAGCGAAAAGGCAGTTTGGACATGTGCATGATGGTATTGCAGCGCAAGCTCTGGCGGTATTTGCACTTTTTGCACTCATAACATTCTTTGTCCGACTGCAAATATTCACGGCACAACGAAATCCACAAAAATGGGGAGGTGGTCGCTGTAGCCGCCCTCGTATTTGCGCCCGTGGAAGGTCTTTTTGGGGCGGATGCCGCCGTTGGTTTTGTCTTCGATCAGCAGAAAATCTGCCTGAAAAATTGTTGCACTTTGCGGCTTCACGTGGAGCGGGTGGCTCTGATTCATCAGTTTGTCGGACACAAACATTTGGTCTAAAAAATTCCACTGTTTGCCGAATTTATAACTGCCCACCTTGCTTGTGCGCTCCAGCGGCAGCCACAGGTTGTGCAAATGCAGCGGCTCGCCTGCCTTGTTGGTGCGTGCGCGGGAGAGCGACTGCATAGACTTGTCGGACGGCTCGTCGTTGAAATCGCCCATCACGAGGATGTGCGCATTTCGGCGCACGGCGGTCAGACTGTCCGTTGTCGCGCGCAGGATGGATGCCACACGCAGGCGGAGCGGCTCCGACTGTGTCTGTCCGCCTCGTCGCGAGGGAAAATGGCAGACGAAAACGTCCAGCGTGTCGCCCGTCGCCACGATGCCGGTAACGTGCAGGATGTCGCGGGTCTTGGAGCGCGGACGGTCGGGGAAGGTAACTCGTATGCCGTTGTGATACAGATACTTAAACCTGTCGCGCTGATAGAGCAACGCAACGTCGATGCCGCGCACATCGGGCGATTCGGTAATCAAATAGCGGTATTGCATCTGTTTGAGCAGCGAATGTTGCGTCAAGTCCTGCATCGTCCGGTCGTTCTCCACCTCGCACAGCCCGACGAGCACGGGCGTGTCCCACTCGCCAATCGACGTGATAACTTTTGCCAGATTGTTTAACTTGCTGTAATAGCGCGAGTTATTCCAATGGCGCGCACCCTCCGGCAAAAACTCATTGTCGCTCTTGTGCGCCTCGTCGAGCGTGTCAAACAAATTTTCCACATTGTAGAACATTGCCCGAAAGGTCTTCTGCGCCGAAGCCTCAACGCCCGTCGCCAGGAGGAGGAGCACAATCAGATATTTTGTGTTCATTGCGCCGCGGTATTAAATTTCACAACGAGCGCATCGCTCCACGCCTCAAACTCGGCATCCGCCCGTTGCAACTCCGGATGCGTCAGGATGTGGTCGATGGTTTCTTTCACGCCTTGGTCGAAACGCTTTGTTGCCACGAAATCCGGCACGAGGGTCTTCAACTTGGTGTTGTCGAAGACCACCGACACGGCTTTGTCGCCCAGCAGCCCGCCGTAGAAGTGGTAATCGCTGTTGCTGTGGGCGGCGAGGTATTCGGAGGCTATGTGCACCGCTTTCAGGGGCACGTTCAGTGCCCGCGCGATACATTCGTATATCTGATTCCACGTCAGCACCTCGTCCGACGTGATGTGCACCGCCTCGCCGACGGCGTGAATATTGCCCATCAAGCCGACAAAGCCTTTGGCGAAATCGCTGCTGTGCGTCATCGTCCACAGAGCCGTGCCGTCGCCGTGGATAATCACCGGTTTGCCGTCGAGCATACGCTTCAGGACTTGCCACGAGCCGTTTGTACCGTGCACGCCCAGCGGCACTTTGCGCTCGTCGTAGGTATAACTTGGGCGCACAATCGTTACGGGAAACTGCTCGTTGCGATAGACATCCATCAGCAAATTTTCGCACGCAATCTTATCGCGCGAATACTGCCAATAGGGATTGGCTAAGGGCGTGGCTTCCGTCACACGATAGTGCGAGAGCGGCTTTTGATAGGCTGATGCCGAACTGATAAAAATGTATTGGCGGGTTTTTCCCGTAAACAAACGCACGTCGCGCTCCACATCCGGCGGCGTGTAGGCGATAAAATCCGCCACGCAATCGAACGACAAGTCGGCAATGAGCGAAGCCACCTTCGCCTCGTCGTGAATGTCGGCAACGAGCGGATGCGCCCCTGCGGGCAAAACATCATTGCGCGTCCCCCTGTTAATGAGGTACAATTCGTGCCCCTGAGCAATCAGCAATTTGGAAATGGCGGTGCTGATAGTGCCTGTGCCGCCGATAAAAAGTATTTTCATAAGAGCCAATTTTTTACCTGTTGATAGACATTCTCCGCCGTGAAGCCAAGTTTTTCGTCCAGCACTTTGTAGGGTGCCGAGTAGCCGAAACTTTCCAAGCCCCAGATTTTGCCGTTGGTGCCTGTCAAGCCGAGCAGATTGACCGGCAGACCGGCTGTAAGCCCGAAAATTTTTGCATTTGGCGTGATAACCGCGTCCTGCCATGCTTGCGGCTGGCTTCTGAACAGCCCTTCTGATGGCACCGACACGATGCGCACCTTGATGCCGTCTTTGCGCAGCAACGCCGCACCTTCCACCAGAGTAGCGACTTCCGAGCCGGAGGCTAACAAAATGACATCCGCGTTGCCGTCGTCTTCCACAATATACCCTCCTTTGGCGGCTTGCAATGCTTCGGCGTAGCGAGTTGTTTTAGCCGGAAGGTCTTTGATATTTTGACGGGAAAGTATCAGGGCACTCGGCGTGTGGGTGTTTTCCATCGCCAATTGCCACGCCACGGTGGTCTCCTGCACGTCGGCGGGGCGAAGCACCAGCATCGAATTTTGCCCCTTGTGATTTTTCAGTTTCTCCATCAGGCGGATTTGCGCCTCCTGCTCCACCGGCTCGTGCGTGGGACCGTCTTCGCCCACGCGGAAAGCATCGTGCGTCCAGATAAACTTCACGGGCTGCTCCATGAGGGCAGCCATACGGATTGCAGGTTTCATATAGTCGGAGAACACGAAAAAGGTGGCACAGGCGGGTATCACGCCGCCATAGAGCGACATCCCGATGCAGACGCAAGCCATCGTCAGTTCCGAAACGCCCGCCTGCAAAAACGAGCCGGAAAAATCGTCGCGCGTGATGGCATGGGTTTGTTTGAGGAAGCCGTCGGTCTTGTCGGAGTTCGACAGGTCGGCACTCGACACAATCATGTTTTCTACGTGCTGCGCCAGATAGCCCAACACCGTGGCGGATGCCGCGCGGGTTGCCTGGTCGGGTTTTTGTTGGATAGCCGCCCAATCAATTGCAGGCGTTTTGCCGCTCAACCAATAATTGTATTTCGCGGCTAATTCCGGATTTGTTTTTGCCCATGTTTTATCTGCTTCTAATTGGTTGTCCACAATTTTGCGCAATTCGGATTTTCTGTCGGCATATAGTTTTGCTACTTCCGAAAAAATTTGGAACGGGTCTTCGGGATTTCCACCCAAATTGACAATCGTCTTCTTGAAATCTGCTCCACATTCGCCCAGAGGCATCCCATGTGTGGCACATTTGCGTTCAAAAGAGGAGCCGTCAGCCGCCACGGCACCCTTGCCCATGATGGTTTTGCCGATGATAAGCGTCGGTCGTTGCTGTTCGTTTTGCGCTTCCGACAGTGCTTTTCGAATTTGCGGAACATTGTGTCCGTCGATGGTAACCACTTTCCAACCCCACGCCTCGTATTTCATCGCGGTGTTTTCGCTCGTCACGTCGCCCACCGAAGTGGACAACTGAATATCGTTGGCATCGTAATACATGATGAGGTTGTTCAGCCCCAAATGCCCCGCCAGCCGACCGGCTCCCTGCGAGATTTCTTCCTGCACACCGCCGTCGGAGATGTAGGCATAGATTTTTTGCTCGGATGTTCGCTTTGTCTTGGCTTGCAAAAATTTAGCAGCGATAGCAGCACCCACAGCGTAGGTATGCCCTTGTCCCAGCGGACCGGACGTGTTTTCAACACCGTGTTGCACATCCACTTCGGGATGTCCGGGTGTAACACTACCCCACTGACGAAAACCTTTGAGGTCGTCCAAACTGTATTTGCCCGTCAAAGCCAACGCGGAATATAGCATCGGCGACATGTGTCCGGGGTCGAGAAAAAACCTGTCTCTTCCCTGCCAAGCAGGATTGAGCGGGTCATAGACCAAAAACTCGCTGTAAAGCACATTCACAAAGTCGGCACCACCCATAGCACCACCCGGATGCCCCGATTTCGCTTTCTCAACCATAGAGGCAGCCAATATTCGGATGTTATCCGCTGCCCGATTCATTAATTCAATTGTATTCATATTATTTTATTTATTTATCAACTGATTGTAAATATTCCGCACTTTCAACCCCGCCTTTTCCCAAGTGATTTGGTCAACTTCATTTTTGCCTTCCACTTTCAGGTATTCATACATGGCGGGATAGGTGATGATGGAATACATCGCGTCTGCCATCGCGTCAATGTCCCAGTAGTCGGTTTTGATGGCTTTTTCCAAGATTTCGGCACAGCCCGACTGCTTGGATATGATGGTGGGCACGCCGCATTGCATCGCTTCGAGGGGCGAGATGCCGAAAGGCTCTGACACTGAGGGCATTACATACACGTCGCTGGATTTCAATACTTCATACACCTGCGTGCCTTTCATAAATCCGGTGAAGTGGAAGCGGTCGGAAATGCCTCTTTGGGCAGCCAAACGAATCATCTGGTTCATCATATCGCCGTTGCCCGCCATCACGAAACGCACATTTTTCGTTTTAGACAGCACACGCGCGGCGGCTTCCACAAAATATTCGGGACCCTTTTGCATCGTGATGCGCCCCAAAAATGTTACGACCTTGTCTTTGGTGCCTTTTTTCGACTGGATGGCGGTGATGGTCGGACTCATCGGCTCCACCGCATTGTGCACCGTGGTCACCTTGCGCGGGTCTTGGTGGTATTTGTCAATCACCGTGTTGCGCGTCAGATTGCTCACCGTAATGATATGGTCGGCATTGTCCATGCCGTCTTTTTCGATGCCGTAAACGGTGGGGTTGACGTTTCCGCGACTGCGGTCGAAATCCGTCGCGTGCACGTGCACCACCAGCGGCTTGCCGGTAACCTGCTTCGAGTGAATCCCCGCCGGATAGGTGAGCCAGTCGTGCGAATGAATCACGTCGCAGGGTATCGTGCGGGCAATCACGCCCGCCACAACCGAATAATTATTGATTTCGTCCAACAGATTGTCGGGATAGCGACCGGAAAAGCCGATGCAGCCTAACTCATTGGGATTCATGTAGTTAAAATCGGCATAAATATGGTCGCGCAGGTCAAAATACAACTGCGGCTCCATGAACTTGCCAACGCGCTCGTTCACAAACTCCATATTCACATCGCGCCAAGCCACAGGCGTGTTGCACATACCAATCAGGCGCAGAAAACTCGTATCCTCATCGCCCCAAGGCTTCGGCATCACAAACGTGATGTCCATATCGGGCTGCAACGACATCCCCTTAGTCAGCCCATAACTCGCTGTCCCCAGCCCTCCCAAAATATGCGGGGGAAATTCCCAGCCATACATTAATGCTTTCATAACTTCAAACTATTTCTATTCATCATTGAATTTGTTATTTACAGTCTGCAAATCTATAACATAGTTTTATTTTCTCTACCAAGTTATCTCTGCAATCGTTTAATATCTTCTTCCAATTCTTTAAAACTTTGTTCCTGCACCAACGCTCGTTGCGTCTGTTGGTATTTTTCAAACTCTTCGCCTGATTTTTGCAACGCCATTTCGTGACTGATTTTGCCTGCGTGGTTCAAGAGTTCTCTGCCGTTGAGTTGCAAAATCACGTCTAATCGTTCAATCCAATCTTTCATGTACATGGGCGTGTGCTGTTGTGCCATGGTTTCGGCAAACGCCAGATATTGTTCGACCAGAAGCCCCAGCAGGCGCATTTCATCCTCGTTCAGGTAGTTTTTTGCAATGCTGACATCTGTTTTTTTAATGGCACCCGTATTTTTCTTGTCGTAAGACAACATCCCAAGCAACGGCAAAGTTGCGTCTGCACGTCTGTAAATCAACTCGGCAGCCGTTTGCTGGCTGATTGCCCACAAAAGTTTGTTTTGTATAATCTTGAAAAACAGGATGGTTTGCTTGTCTTTGGGGTCGTAGTCGATGCTGGTAGTATAAATATCTTTGATTTTTTGATAAAAAAAGCGTTCCGAAAGGCGAATTTCGCGAATGCGTTCCTGCAATTCATCAAAATAGTGCATCCCATTGCCTTTTTTGAACCGTTCATCATTCAAAATGAAGCCTTTAATGATAAATTCCTTCAGATGCTGCGTTGCCCAAATGCGAAATTGTGTACCTTGCGGCGATTTCACGCGATAACCGACGGAAATGATGACATCCAGATTGTAAAAGTTTGTAGGTTTGGTAGAAAATTCGGAATTTCCGAATTTTCTTACGGTGTTGTCTTCAACTAACTCATTTTCAGCATATATGTTCTTAATGTGCTCATTGATAGTTGATTTCGATTTGTTAAATAGAAGTGACAATTGGTCTTGTGTAAGCCAAACCGTGTCGTCTTCCAAGCGTACATCAATTTTAATGTCGCCATCGGGCAACTGATAGAGCAGGATTTCACTGTTAGTTAAGTCTTTGTTTTCTAATGCTTTTGTATTCATTTTTCGTTGTTTATTTGTTTCAACACTCTCAACACCGCCGACACATTCATTGCAAAGGAAATCGCGCCGCGGCTTTGGAACGGTGGGTTGCCGTCGAAAAGTTCGGAGAGCGAGCTGATGCAGTGCGTGCTCATCTCCTCTTCCAAGCCAATCAGCATACGTTCTGCGAACGACACGCCGCCCTTTTGGTACAGATTCAGGTAGGCTTCCAAATAAAATCCCAGCAGCCAGGGCCACGCCGTGCCCTGATGATACGCCCAGTTGCGCTCCGCGTGCGTTCCAATGCAGTAGGGATTGTATCCGCCGCTGTTTGGACTCAGCGAGCGGATGCCTTTCGGGGTCAGCAGTTCCTTTGTAACGAAGTTCAACACCGACCGTTTTTGCGTGCGGTTGAGCGGCGAATAGTCCAGCGCGACCGCAAAAAGCATGTTGGGGCGCACGCTCAAATCGGAGTATTTGCCATCAACATAGTCATACAGATAGCCGTGCGGGTTCACGAAGGTCGAAAGAAACGCGATTGCCGTGTTGGCGGCGACATCTTCCAAGGCGGTGATTTGCTTTTGTAGAGACGTGGCGCGCCGCGTTTCTACGGTGGATTTCAACAGTTCCGATGCAAATTTCAAGTCGTTGTACCACAGCGCATTAAACTCAACGATATAGCCCGTGCGCGGCACAATCGGGCGACCGTCCACCGTCGAACTCATCCACGTGATGGGTTTTTCCCGACCGCCGTCGGCATACAGCAGCCCGCGATTGTCGAGTTTCACGTTGGGATGCTTGTTGGCGCGGATATAGGCGATGATTTCGTGCACCAGCGCACCGTAGCGCGTGTTGCATTGCTCCAAAGAGGTGGCTTTCGCATATTGCTGGATAGCCCAAATCGCCCACAGGAAGATGTCCGGCAGGTCAATCTCTTGAATCACGCTGTCCAAACTACCATCTTTCATAAAGTGGCGCAGCGCAGGAATGGCGGTGTCCATCAACTTTTCAAACCGCACAGGGTCGTCAATCGCCAACGAACAACCGGGCATGGCGATAAACAGGTCGCGCGCACGCACCTTAAACCACAGATAACCCGCCAAAAGATAGGCATCGTTTTCGGTGGGGCGGTAATAAAATTGCTGCGCCGAATTTTTCAGACAGTTGAAAAAACTTGTCCGTGGGGTGCGCGTGGTCGATTCTCCTTCGTATTTTTCCTGAATGAGCGGCGGGTCGATAAACGTGTCGCCGCCCGAAAAATAGATGGATTCGCCCTTCTCAATGGTCATTTCAAAATAGCCGGGCACATACAAATCTTCCTGATAGGCAAATCCGCGCTCCCGCTCCTTGGTATATTCGATGCCTTTCCACCAGTCGGGCTGATAAACGAACTCCACCGGCTTGCTGAATTGCAGGTGCAAATCGGGATAACCGGCATACATACAGGTCTTTATGCCATTTTCCACCTCCGAATAGTTGCGGTTGGCAACGGGATTGGCGTGGGTCAGCTCGTTGGCTTTGCGAAACGCCAAAAACGGGCGCAGTTGCAAAGTTGTCGGCGAATGCGCATCCAGCAGGGTATATTTTATCAGGATGCGATTTTCGTAGGCGGTAAACACTTTTTCCTTCGACAGAATCACGCCGCCGACGCGGTAGATGGTCTTCGGAATGCTCTCGAACTCAAATTCGCGGATGTATTTGTTGCCATTCGGACTAAAATTGTCGCCCTCGTGCTGATGCACGCCGAGGTTGAACGGCGCACCGTGCTGAATCACCGTTTCGTCCAAAGACGAGATGAGCACATGATTTTCGGCATCCAATTGTGGCACCGGACAAACCAGCAGACCGTGACTTTTCCGCGTATTGCAGTCAGTGATGGTCGTCGAATGATACGCGCCCCCGCGATTGGTGCGCAAAATCTCCCGTTGCAGCGACTCTTCCAAATTGATGAGCAGCGTCTTGTCAAACTTAAGGTATCCCATATCAATAAAAAAAACGTTTCTAATTCGGGGTGCAATGTACAACTTTTTTTTTAATTGTGCAAGAGGTATGAAAAAAAATCCAAGATTAGTTCAAACTGCATTCGCGAATCTTCGTTGGTGTCGTTGTAGTCGATATTGACACGTATGGCAATGTCACTATTTAGAAGTCCGGAAAGCATAGCCACCCCTTGTTCTGTAAATACAAATGGCAATTTACGGACACCAACCCCAACTTGATATCACAAATTGTGACTTCAAGATTTCCCACTCGTCAGTTGTCAACTGAAACATAAAATCGGCTGGAAATCGTTTGAGGTTACGTTTTACCGATTGATTAAGTTGTCTGGTTTCAACCTGATACAACTCTGCCAATTCAAAGTCAAACATCACATTTTGACCACGAATTTCACGAATTTTGTTCTGAATTTGAACTATTTGTAATTCCATACTGATTAACAATTACGTTTTGTAAAATTATCGCCACAAAAGTAAGGTATTTTTGTGACATTCACAAATAATTGCCGAAGTTTTTGCATCCTCCACCCAAACAAATTTTACAACAAAAGTAGTTCTCTTGTGTGGTAAAAAGCCAAAAAACAGGCTTAACCTTTAACCGTTAAGCCTGCTTTTTCCTAAAATCAATGTTTTTCACTCAATAAAAACCCACTTCACATCACTTGGTATCGTGGTAGAAGGTTTTTTTGTATTCTCGTCAACAAAGATTTTATTCCATCCTTTTTTCAAAGAACAACCCACTACGGTAGCATCACTTTCCACATAAAAAAACTGAACAGCACCATCAGCGTTTTGACATTTAAAATTACCCAGATGGTTTCCATCAGCATCATATGCCTCAAATCCAGCACCCCGTGCATTAGCTACTTTGACTCCATCCAACAATGTAAGCCATTCAGATGGTACCGGATTCAATAATTCAACAGTAAGAGTTCCATTCTCATACTCCGCACTTTTCGCTAAAATCCGATCCCCGGTTCCTATTACTTTTACGTCAGCAATCGCAATGCCGTCGGGGACACTCACTTTTTCCTGAATCACACCGTTAAAGCCACTGCCACCACTGCTATTAACATCCTCGTCGTCTTCTTTGTTGCATCCTGCAAAAAGTAAACCTGCACAAATACAGGCAGTTACATTGAAAAAATCTTTTTCATTTGAAATTTTGTTTTACGTCCGTTCCTTAAACAGACCTTTAATTTTAAAAATTTATTTTTTTGTCCTGAATATTCTAAATACGCACATAAAAAAAGCGCGGACAAAACTCTAAAATTCCTATCCGTTACATGAGGTTATCGACTACCAAAACTACCAAATAAAATATGAGTAATGCCACAACGCCAAACAGCGTGCGCATCGTCACCTTTATCCTCGGTAGTTTTTGAAATTGTCGATATTTCATGTAACTAAGAATATAAGCTAAACGCTTTTTCCAATCTTAAAATGTGCGTATTACCGCTGTTATGTCTTCATAATCTCCTATATATTAAAGAGTTGCCACTCGTATTCGCTCATTCATTCAAGCAAATATCGGCTGATATTAACTCTTTCATTAGTAGAGCAAATATCGGGTGCAAAAGTAAAACTTTTTTTTGAATTGGCAAAGTTTTTTTGCAGAAAAAGTAAAATTTAGTGGCACGATTGCGGATAGTCATTAAAAATATTGCTTGGAAGTCTCGCGATTTTTATCTAACTTTGCGGCTATGAAAAGAATGGTCATTTTTTTATGGATGTTCCTGTCATCCATTGCGGTTGCGTTGCCGGCACACAAGGTTGCGCTGATGAATCCTACGGTTGGAAATATCACAACGTTCAGGTATCTGATTGACAATAAAATTCTTCCGGATGCCGCCAACCTCGAACTCATCGGCTTTTATCACGCGAAGCAAGCGTATGATTTTGAGCGCAGCCAAAAGTATATCGACGCGAATCATCTCCGAATGAAATTGGTGAAATGCGAAGGCAAACTCTCCCCCGCGAATTTATATGCCGCCAACGACTGCGAAAAATTGTTCCAACAGATAGTGGAAAAAACCGACGGCGTGTTTTTCTTTGGCGGACCGGACATCCCGGGCGAATGTTTCGGCGAGAAAACGCATCTGATGACGCAGACGACCGACCCGTATCGCCATTTTTTTGAACTCTCGTTCCTGTTTCATCTCCTCGGGGGGAGTCAGGACAGAAATTTTACGCCCCTGCTTGACGCGAAGCCCAACTATGTCGTTGTGGGCTTCTGTTTGGGGATGCAGACGATGAATTGTGCCACCGGCGGCACGCTCATTCAGGATATTCCGATGGACGTTTACCACCTCGCCACCGCCGAAGATGTGCTGAGGACACCTGAGGCGCAGCACAAAAACTACCATTCGTATTTGGATTATGACAACGAACTGGCGGCATACATTTTTCATAAAATAAAGCCAAACGGCAGAAATGAACTTGCAAAATTGATTGGTCAGAGCGAGCCTTTCGTGTTGAGTTCACACCACCAGGCAGTAGACAAAATCGGGAGAAGATTGCGAATTGCCGCCACTTCGCCCGACGGCAAAATCGTGGAAGCCCTCGTCCACCGGAAATATCCGCACGTGGTGGCCACCCAATTTCACCCCGAACACACCGGTCTGTATGCGAAAGACAACACCGTCCGTCTGGATTTTCAAAGTTCCGAACAAAGCTACTTGTCGCTATACGGCGGCGAGAAGGGCGAAAATTTTCATCGCGAATATTGGAAAATGCTCGGCGGGTGGCTGAAAAATTGACGCTTCACCACGACGCATTCGCTACCAGGGACCATTTGTCTTGGGCTTTGAGGACTTGCTCGATGATGTCGCGTCCCACGCCGTCGCCGCCTTTGCGGTGCGAAATATATTTGGCAACCGCCTTGATTTCGGGCACGGCATCGGCAGGGCAGGCAGGCAACCCCACCGCTTGCAGGCACTCATAATCGGGAATATCATCGCCCACATAGCAAATCGCCTCCGGCGGGATACCCGTTTGCTTGACAAAATCGAGCAAATCGTCTAATTTGCGTTTCGACTTCATATAAACGTGTTGAAACCCCAGCCCCTCGTGGCGTTTGCGCACCGCCGGCGTGTCGCCTCCGGTGATGATACCCAGCATAAACCCCTGTTTGACAGCCTGATTCATCGCGTAGCCATCCTTCGTATTGGCGTGTCGCATCGGCTCACCACTCGGATGGAGGGGCATACTTTCCGGCGAAAGCACGCCGTCAACATCAAAGACAAACGCCTTGATTTTCTTCAAATCGTGATTGATTGTGCTCATATAATATACATTCCGCAAATTTAGTCCAACCCCATTTCTCTCAATTCTTCAGGAGTCAGTTCGGTAGCCATCACAATGAACTCTAAAGACAGCCCCTTTTCTTTCAATTTTTTTGCAATGCGAAAAATGTGCTGCCTGCCCTCTTGCAGGGCTTCTTCACGAGCACACTCCACCTCACTTCGCACATCGTTGTACTGCAACAGATTTTTTGTGTACGTTCTCATATCTTCTTCTTTTAAATTTTCAAATTCTGCTAATTCAAACAATTCATCAAACACTTCGCCTTGTATTGCCGTCGGTTGTTCCGGCAACTCGGCTAAGTGTCTTAGGCAATATAGCCATTTATCGGTGTCTGACACTAACTCGCTCACCGGTTTCTTGAATTTTTTCAATTCCACCGTGATGAACTGCAATTTGTCGCTCGACTTTGTCAATTTGTCTTCGTCCATTAGCGAATGGTAGCTGATGCATCGGTCATCATCCGGGCGCAAATCGAAATTCACGATGGAGATGATGTACAATGGTTTCAATTCAAAATCCCAATTGCCTTTTTTGGCTTGCTCCAAAATGGCTCGTGCCGCATAAGACAGGGTTCTGTCCATGAAATGCTTTTGCTTACCTACTTGCATCTCAATCACGAACTGCTCGCCCGTTTCGTCTACGCAATACAAATCAAAAAACGCTTTTCGGTCTCCTTTGCGGCGACCTAACTGCTCTACATTGAGATAGTCGATGTCAACAATCGTCTTCCTCCCCCTAAAAATTGCATTCAAAAAGCTGATTAACAACACTTTGTTTGCAAAAATGAATTTGAATGCAAAATCATTTTTTAAGTCCAAATAACGCCCAAGTTCAACTGTTTTCATAGATATAATTATAATGTTTCAGCTTATTTAATCGCTTTGATTAAATAAATTCGGTGCAAAGGTACGAAAAAGTTATGAATAATGAGTTATGAATAATGATTTTTTTGTACCTTTGCGCCCGAAAAATAAAAAACGAGAAAATGCAACTTGCTGCAATGATATTCGCAATTCTTCTGTCGGTAGGGTTTTTGTTCTATCGGAGAGGTGTGTGTTTTTGTAACTTGCTTATAATGAGCAAGTTATACTCCCCCCCCCCCCATAAATTCACATTTATTAACATTCCGGGGTGTTTCCGTCGCCATCATCGCGAGTCAAGTATTAACCAATTAGCTTGCCTGACATGATGGATTTTACCACTTTATCAAAAAATCTTAAAAAAGATTTCTCTCACTTGAAACCGATTAAGGTTGCTGTTTTGGGGGATTCGGCTACGCAGTTTCTGGTGCAGGCTTTGCGCGGCACGGGCTATGAGTTTGGGTTTGATTTACAGGTGTTTGAGGCTGAATTTAATCAGATTGACCGGCAAATATTAGACCCTGATTCGGAATTGTATGCCTTCAATGCAGAGGTGGTGCTTATTTTTGAATCGACGCACAAATTGCTGCAAAAATACAATAAAAAAATGGTTCTACTGGGAATTGTGTGGAAAGTAGTAATTTTGCGGCATGGAAAAATATACGGGAAGTCAGATATTAGAGGAGATACTTTTGCCAGTGAATACAGCATGAGAAGTATCGGGAGTTGTCACCGATGAGGTCGCGGGCAACATCTATGTGAAGTTGCGTTATCGGTTAGATTATGTGGAAGATAACGGCGCACGTTATTCGATATATGACCACAGGAAAGAGCGTCAGT
>BNTR01000073.1 GCA_025996755.1 Bacteroidia bacterium | reverse complement strand
GGGGGATATGCCCGCACCTACGCGGCACCGGAAGCGGTGATTGGTGAAGTTAGAAAAAATGACTACCTTTGCAGCCGAATATGAAAACAATACAGGTTAAACATGTGGCAGCCCTTTCGTTGGGCATTACAGATTGGAAATCGAAGGCGGAACTGATGATGCAAGTGGCTAATCAGGCTGCCGTGAGTACGGTGAATTGGGCGGAAGCGTTTCCGTACTGCCCCGATGTGGAATTTTACGCGGCTTGGGCAGACAGCACGTTTTATTTGCTGTTCGACGTGCAGGAAGACACTGTGAAGGCGGTGAGCACCGGCTATCAGTCGCCCGTGTGGGAGGATTCGTGTGTCGAATTTTTCATGCAAACGCCTGACCCGGAGGAGAATACCTATCGCAATTTTGAGTTTAACTGCATCGGGGGCGTGCTGGCTTCCGTGCGCCGCAGCCGGAAGGATTTTCGGTCGTTTACAGACGCGGAAATGAACAAATTAGTCATTCACACCTCGCTGCCGAAGCAGCCCATCACCACCCCGCGGGCTTGTCGCTGGCAATTGTTGGCGGAAATCCCATTTGAGATGCTGGGGATGCCCAACAAAAGCCCGATTGGCAGAAAATTACGCGCCAATTTCTACAAATGTGGCGACAAAACACCCACTCCGCACTATCTCACTTGGAATCCCGTTGGCACCCCCGCCCCGGATTTTCATCGCCCCGAATTTTTCGGCGCAATGGAAATGGTTGATTAAAAAACGCTATTTTGCTACCGCCGGCGCGGTGATTGAATCGGTTGGTGACCCTTTTATTGAATCGGTGAGTGTCCCCGTTATTGAATCGGCTGATGCCCCTTTTATTGAATCGGTCAGTGCTCCCGCGATTGAATCGGTTGGTGCTCCCGCTATTGAATCGGTAAGTGTCCCTGCTATTGAATCGGTTGGTGCCCCCGTTATTGAATGGGTTAAATCCATTATCGGCTTTATCAACTTCTCTATCAGTTCTGCTGCTTCTTCCGGAGACATAGACAGGACTAATGGTAGCAATGTCTGCAACACGTCTTCCCAAAACAACAAAACGCCGGTATCGGGAGCAAGCATCAACGGGAGGCAGAATATCACGGCAATCAGGAGCAGCAACATCATAAACGCCAAAAGCGGGAGCTTGGAGCGGCGACGCTTCTTTTTCTTCTTCGGAGATTGCTCGCTGTCTTCATCCTCATCCTCATCCTCATAGTCGTCGTCGTCCGTCGTTTCTGCCGATGATTTATGCGAGTGTTTGCCCTCATCGTCATGAGAGGTCTGTGTTGTCGGGGTTTCCCTTTTGATGGTATGCTCGCGAATAACGGACTCGTCGAGTTTCGGCATATAAAACTTGTCTAATCCATAGTTATCCGCGTTGCAACTAAGTTCTTCCGTGGGAGCCGGCGTAAAAGTAATTTCCTTGTCGTGAGAAAGTGTAAATTCGCCGATTGACGGCAGTCTGACGCGCTTTTCTTTCTTGAGAATCTCCCGCAATTCTGCAACAAACAGCAAAAGCCGCTCTTCAGCCATTCTGTATGTAATCTCCTCTATACCACCAATATAGACTGCCAACAACCCATCGCTGTCGGTGAGCGTGTGGTCAAAATGCAGGCTGTTTGTCGGCGGATGCAACATACCGTCGAGATGCGTCACTTTGCCCTCCAAAGGGACAACCGTTAGAGTGCCGAAATGCGGCACCGTAACAGCCTCGTGCTGCGCCAGCAATTCAGCGATATATCTTGAAATTTCGTCCATGACTGCAAAGGTAGTGGTTTTTTGTCAAATCACAAAATTCCTTTAAATTATTTAGTTAATAAAAATCCGGCATAAACGGCTGCAAATCCGATGATGAGCGTAGCCAAAACATACACCAAAAGGGTGCCGTATTGCCCCGATTGGACGAGTTGCACGTTTTCCAGCGAAAAAGTTGAAAAAGTGGTGAAGCCGCCGCAAAACCCTGCAACCAGCAACGCCCGCATATCACCGCCCAACGCATTGTGCCGCTGCGACCAGCCAATCAGCAGCCCAATCAGCAGGCAGCCAACCACATTGACGGCAAATGTCGCCAACGGAAAGCCGCATCTATCGCTCTGCACCAACCATTTGGATGCGAGGAAGCGCAAAATGCTCCCCACCCCGCCGCCTAATCCAACCAATAATATCTGTTTCATCATAACTCATAACTCATAACTCATAACTACTCAACAATCATCCCACTCCCCAAACACAGCCTGCAATTCGCATCATAAATCACGCCAAACTGCCCCGCGGCGATGCCCTGTATCCTGTCTTCCGACTCGATGCGGTAGATGTCGCCGATGCGGCGGAGCGTTCCGAACGTAAATTCGGGCGTGTGGCGGATTTTGAACGCGATGTGTTTTTCGTCGTCAAACGCACCCCACGGGTCGCGCGTGATGAAATGGAAGCCTTGCAGGTTCACGACTTTGCCATACGCCGTTTCCGGTTCGTAGCCCTTGGAGGCATATATAATGTTGTTTTCGACATCTTTTTTGACCACAAACCACGGTCCGCCGCCCAATTGCAGTCCCCGCCGCTGCCCGATGGTGTGAAACCAGTAGCCGCGGTGCTCGCCCAAGATTTTGCCGGTTTCCAATTCAACAATTTTGCCCGACTTTTCGCCCAGATAGCGGCGGATGAAATCGTTGTAATTGATTTTTCCCAAAAAACAGATGCCCTGACTGTCCTTGCGCAACGCACTGGGCAGTCCCTGCGCCGCGGCAATCGCCCGCACCTCACTTTTTTGCAGATGCCCGATGGGGAACATCAGTTTGGACACTTGCAGATAATCGACCTGCCCCAAAAAATAGGTTTGGTCTTTCACATGGTCTGCCGCCGTGGATAGGTATGTTTTGCCGTTCACATCGGTGGTGGTGGCATAATGACCCGTTGCGATTTTGTCGAAGGCGTGCCCCCATTTCTGTTCAAAGGTGCCGAATTTTATCAGTTTGTTGCACATCATATCGGGGTTGGGCGTCAATCCGCGCCGCACAGCATCAATCGTGTAGCTCACCACATTCGCCCAATATTCCGCTTGCAGCGACACCACCTCCATCCGGCAGCCGTATTTTCTGGCTATCGCGGTCGTGATTTCGATGTCCTCCTCCGACGGGCAATCGACATAACCGTCTTTGTCCTCCATACCAATCTTGATATAGAAAATTGCAGGGTCGTAGCCGGCATCTTTGAGTTGATGCACCACCACCGAACTGTCCACTCCTCCCGAAACAAGGGCTGCTATATTCATACTCTGAGAATCGTTGCGCAAAGATACGAAAAATTTTACACCCGCGTGAACTCGTCCAAATCGCGCCGCTCCTTTTTCGTGGGGCGACCGGTGCCGCGCGCACGGTCGACGAAGCCGCTAATCTTCTGCAATTCAAGTATTTCGTACTGCTCCGGCGGCGTGATGTCTTCCAAACAGGTGGGCACCAATTTTGCGCCCACGCGATTGTTGGTCAGTGCCAACACGCGGAACGAATAGGTTACGGGCGGCTTTTTCACATCCACCACATCGCCGATTTTTACACTGCGCGACGGCTTAGCCGTTGCTCCATTCACCGCCACACGTCCCTTGCTGCACTCCTCCGCCGCCAGCGAGCGGGTCTTGAAGAGGCGGACTGCCCACAACCATTTGTCTATGCGTTCTTCCATGATTAAAAGAGTTGTGAATTAAACCGCAGATACACCCCAAAACTGTAATCCGTGCGCTGCAAACCGCAATCTCTGTAAATTTCTACCTGCGCACCGGCGTGCAAGTTGTGAAGCAACACCTTTTGATACAATAGTTTAGCCGTCACCAAATCGCGGATTGGAAACTGCTTTTCGGGTTCGTAGGGGTTGAATGAGCCGAAGAGCGATTCGCCTCCAAAGGCATAAAACTTGTTGGCGTGCCAATAGCCGACTGCCATTGTGAAGTATTTTGCGCGTGCTTCCAACACGGGATATATCCCCCACCCTTTTGTAAATGGGCGCAGCGCAAGGTCTTCTGTATTATCCAAATAGCCTGTTATATAAGTCTTTAACGCCAAAGATTGAAGTAAATTATAGCCAGCGAACCATTCGGCATTGATGCCGGCTGCCACATTGCCCATCACGATTTTGGGTTTGTCGGACGTGTCGATTTGCCCGCCCTGATGGTGGACGAGCAACTGCAAAGGCACCGAGAGGCGAAACTGACTATCTTCGTCGGGCGAAGTGAGCAAAACACTTGTGGAGATGCCAAAGGTGAGCAGTTCGGGGATGGAATCGCCGCGACGGATGAATTGCTCCCAATCCAGCCACACGTCGGCAAAGTATTTTTTATTCTCAAAATGCACCTGCAAACCGTGCTCCGGATGCGCCGTGTAGTGCCGTTCCCATTGATAGAGCGGCTCAATCAGGCGGTGACTCAATCCGCCATAGAGATTGCCCAGCACCAGATTAAAATCCGGATTCACAGCATATTGCATCCGAATAAACATCTGATTGAAAGCATCGTTGTTCTGTTTGTCGCCCGCATAATACACGGCATAGGCACCCCACTCCAATCTGAATTGTTCAATTTGGAAAGCCAATCGCGGCACAAATTGAATGCCCGGCAGCGTCTGACCCACTGCCAGCGGACTGAAAAACTCGCTGTTTTGGAAAAAACCGGTTGCATCAACCACTCCATGCAGCCGGTCGTCACCATACGCCATCCGCGGCGAAGACTGCAAATGAGAGAATGTACCCCCCCCCCCCTTTTCTATCCCCTCTTGCGCCCAAAGCTCCGGCGACAAAAAGAATAAACCAATGTATAAACATTTTTGAAAGTGTCTCATAATTATTTCTTGTTAAATAGATTCATCGTGATTTCCGGACCTGCGAGGCAGAAACTTTTGACAATTTCGGTGGCTTGCAGGATGCGTTCGGGCAGTGTTTTTTGCTCTTCGGCGTTGAATTGCCCTAACACGTGGTCGAGCTGACCGCCTTGCGGGTAGTCGTTGCCGATGCCGAAGCGGAGGCGGCTGTAATTTTGCGTGTCGAGGGTCGCCTGTATGTGTTTCAAGCCGTTGTGACCGGCATCGCTGCCTTTGGTTTTCAGTCGCAACGCCCCGAAAGGCAGCATCAGGTCGTCCACCACAACTAAGAGGTTTTCGACCGCGATGTTCGCTTTCTGCAACCAGTAGCGGACGGCGTTGCCACTCAAATTCATATACGTGGAAGGCTTGAGAAGCACCATCTGCGCATTTTTCAGGTGCAACTCGGCGATGGCACCATACCGCTTGTTGATGTCAAAAACAACATTGGACGCATCTGCGAGGGCGTCCAATGTCATAAATCCGATGTTGTGGCGGGTGTCGGCATACTCGTCGCCGATATTACCCAGCCCGGCAATCAAATATTTCATATCTCCATCTTTTCACCGATTAGGCTTTCGCAGCGGCGGCGGCTCCACGTGCGGCGCGGGTCAATTTGACGGCACACACCACATTGTCTTTCGCGTTCAGGAGTTCCAATTTCGGGAACGAGAGCGCGCCCACCTGAATGGTTTTGCCCAAATCCAATTTCTCGACATTGACGACCAATTTTTCGGGAATATCCTTATACAAGCCTTTCACTTTCAGTTTGCGCATTTCCAACGAGAGTTTACCTCCGGAGCGCACGCCCTCAGCCAAGCCTTCCAGCACGATGGGGACGGCGATGATAATCGGCTTGCTGTCAAAGATTTCCATAAAATCGACGTGCAGCAGTTCTTCGCTAACCGGATGATACTGAGAATCCTGCAAAATTGCTTTGGACGCTTTGCCGTCGATGTTCAAGTCCACCAACTGCACTTCGGGGGTGTAAATCAACTTGCGGATGCCCTCTTTGGTCACCGTGAAGTGTTTCACCTCTTCGCCTCCATACAACACGCAGGGCACTGATGACTCGCTACGCACCGCCTTAGTGGCTTTTTTACCTGTGCCTTTTCGCAAAGCACCTTCTAATTTAAATGTCTTCATTTTTTAATTATTTGTGTTACTCAAAATTAAGTTGCCCTCAATCTCCCATCACACGGATGTTCTCAAAAGCGAGTGCAAAGGTACAAATAATTTTTCTTATTTCCAAATCGTCTCGCCTGCCATCATCAAAAGCCGCCGATTGTTTGGAAGCCAACTAATTGGTCGTATTGCTTGCCGGGCATTCGCGCATACACCAGGACGCTGTATTCGTTTGCCGCTTGGTAGTAATCGCCCTCAATCGGTGCGGTCTGTGCGGCGGCAGTCGGCTTGCTTTGGGTTACGTACATATAGTTGTAATAGCCCTGTTTTAGCAGTACATCGGCGAAATATCCGCCTGCGCCCTCGTCATACACCACTTCGGAGCGGGAATTTAACAGATTATTGAATGCCTCGCTCAGGATATACACCTTGTCGGGCAAGGGTTGCGGGCACGGCAATGCGAAGTGCACAAATTCATAATCCGCCTCGCAATTGGAGTCTTTGGCATCCTTGTTGCGAATCATCACCTTGCCGTTCAGGTCGTCGGAGAAGGCATAAACGCCGTTGCTGCGAAAGTTGTCGGGACGCAGCGTGGCGTGATAATAGGGCTTGGCGAAGTTTACCGCTTCGATATTCATCCCCTCAAACTGCGTGGTAGTCATCTCAAAACGGCGATATTCATTGCCGGCATCAAAAATCAGTGCAGGATTGTGCTCGAATGTGGTCTTGGCGGGGTTAAACAAAGTTGTTTTCACAAACCGCGCCGCATTGTCGTGCCGATTGTTTTGAAACACAAAGACTTTCAAGTCTTTGTCGAGCATTTTAATGTGGTTGTTGCCATAAACGATGTCGAAATTGACCGCCTGAAACTTGGTCTTCACGCCTTTGTCCGTATCCGGCGAAATCGTCATTTGCACGGCAACCAAATGCTCCACGACCGAAAAACAGGCATTGAGGAGCGGCTCATCGACACCTTCTTCAAATATCTGCACCACATAATTGCCCGACACCTTCAACTTCGCCTGCTTGTTGGGCACCATCAATTCGTAATGCACATAGTCCATCGTCGTGTTTATCGACGGCTTATAATCCGTCAGAGAATTGTCTTGCAACCCGCCCAGATACTCGTGTGTCGCCAATGCCGACTTCTTCCAATCGGCATTGCAATGCACAATGCGGTAGGTATAATGACGGTCAGAGGCAGTCCCCAAGACATCAAAACTAATCACAACCGCCCGATTTTGTTCCAACCCAATAACCGGAGCCGCCTCCCACTGCTTTTCCGGCGCAACGCGCAAAGTGTGCACGTCTTCGGCAAATATCTCCGTCCGAAAAGGCTGTGCCTGCACCTCAAAAAGGGCACCCCACAGCAGCAACCCAACTGTCATCGCGGGCGCGACCCGCATAGCACCAATCCTATTTTTCATAATTTCACTTTATTATATCCCTCTTTTTGCAAAATCTCCAACACTTTTTGCCGAAAATCGCCCTGAACGATAATCTCACCATTTTTGGCAGAGCCACCCACCCCGCACCTGGTTTTCAGGAGTTTAGCCAACGCCTGCAAATCATCGTCGGCACCCACAAACCCCGTGAGCAGCGTAACCTGCTTGCCGCCGCGATTTCTCTTATCCAACTGAATACGAAGCAGTTGCTTCTCCTTCGGCAGCGTCGCCGCCTCATCGCCCGCCCCATTCTCATACCGAAAATCGGGGTTTGTCGAATACACCACGTTCTGCCGCTCCTTCCAATCATTTTCTTTCATACACAAAAGCATCAATTCGTCGGGGCAAAGTTACAAAAAAATTACGAATTATGAATTAAAAATTAAAAACACCACATTAAATAGCAAAGAATTGGTTGGGTTTATGCCTCCCCAACCAATCCTTGTCAAACTCCTGATTACATCGCGTAGTCGGGAGTTCTTTATTCATTTTAATAATCGTTCAATTAGTTAGAATGTCCACCCTAAACGAAGCGATGGCGTTGCGGATATTCCAAAATTGCTGGAAGAGGATTCTGCTTTATCTTTCGTAGTAGTTCCTCCTGAGGATGTCTCTGATTGTTTAAGAGAAGTAGAAACATAGCCCAGAGCAATTTCTGTACCAATGTAAAGGTTCTTTGCAACATAATAGTTGATTCCGGTCAGTACATTCAAACCAAAACGAGTGGAAGGGTTACCTGCTGGTGCGTTTGTTACAGTATAATCTCCTTGGGCTGTTTCATTGGAAGTAGTAGCAAACACAATTTCTGCACCTACATAAGGAATCAATCTTCCTGTTTCCCTAAGAGAATAAGTGGCACCCGGAGCAATTGAGAATGTTGTGTTAGAGGTGGTTCGCTCTTTGTCACCCTCGTTACCGGAATTGTAACTTGTCCCATCTCTGTCGAAACCTAACCCCAAACGGATAGACAATTGGTCTGAAAGCGAATAATACGCTTTCAGCGATTGATTGGGAAGTGTAATCACATAATCCGAAAAAGGATTGAATCCAACTTCAATCGACACCTTGCCCACTTCAGGTTTAAAACTTTCCTGGGCACTCACTGTTGCTGCGCTTAATGCTACAGCCATAATCAGAATTGACTTTTTCATTTTTTTTTTGTTTTACGTCCGTTCCTTAGACGGACAATTTAAATAATAAACTAATTCCTACTCTAAAAAGGCTTCGTAGGTGTCTTGCCCCCTTTTAATCAGTTGTTGGGCAACTGTTGTCTTTCCTCACCATACGCACATAAAAAAAGCGCAGACAAACTCGGATATCTCTATCTGTTCTCTGAGCCCTTAGACTGGCTATATACACTATCAAATAAAAAATGAGTTGCCCACGCCGACCGGCGTGAACGTTGTCTCTCTTACTTTTGATAGTGTTCTTGAAAGTGTCTAAGTCTCAGAGAACAAAAGTAATAGCTAAAACGCTTTTTCCAATTTAAAATGTGCGCATTATCGCACCTATTTTCTCATAATCTCCTATATATTAAAGGGTTGCCACTCGTATTCGCTCACTCTTCGAGCAAATATCGGACGGCAAAGGTAGGCAATTTTTTTAAGCAATTTTCATGTTTCCGCTCCTTTTCAGGTTAAATAAAGTTAATTATTCTTAAATCTGCCGAAAGAGGTGCTTTATTCGACGGTTACCGTCAGCCCTTCTTTTGCCAAAATGGTGTTGGGGAAAACTTCGCACGCCTTTTTAAAAGAAAATCTCACCGATGATTGAAAAACAAATCAAACCGCTTATCAGAATAATTCCGAAACTGCTTGTCGGAACTGACCAAGCACATCCGCTCTGTAATCGCTTGCGAAATAAGCATGTGGTCGTTAGGGTCGTGATGCTCTCGCGGGGAAGAAAGCCCCGCAAACGTTGCAAGATGCTCTTTTTTCACCGGCAAAAGTTGAAAATTAGTCGTTTCAAAACTTTTCAAAATGTCTTCCGGCTTTTTCCAAATGGATTTCAGCTTATTTATTTTTTGCAAATGCAGCATCTCTTGCACAGAAACGGTGCTGACATACACCAAATTGTTCCTATCATCAAGAATTTCTCGAATCCCTTTTTCTAATTCATTTGAACCATTCATAAAAAACACGGCTATATGGGTATCTACAAGATATCGGGTTCTGGTCATAAGAGTATAATTTATGGGGTTACTACTTCATTAATGCTCTCATGTCTAAAATCTCAAATGCTCCCTCCGGATGGTCTTTTAGCCATGGGCGAGCTCTTTTCTTACCTGATGGTGTAGCAATAACCGGACCAACCTTTACACCACCCACATAGTGCCATGATGTTCTCTTTCTCTCTTTTTTAATCTTTGTTTCCATAACGTTCATTTGTTAAAATTTATAATTTTGTATTTATTTCCGCCTGCAAAGATACAACATTATCCTGAATAACCAACAAAAAATGTAGAAATTTTCGGTGTTTTATTCGACGGTTACCGTCAGCCCCTCTTTTGCCAAAATGGTGTTGGGGAAAACTTCGCACGCCTCCTTCAGCAGCAGGTTTTCGTCGGTGATGCGGGCGGAGAAATGTCCCAAGATGAGTTGTTTTACGTTGGCGGCGCGGGCTATTTCTGCTGCCTGACGGGCGGTGGAGTGCATCGTTTGCTTGGTGCGCTCCGAGCGCGTTTCGCAAAACGTGGCTTCGTGGTAGAGCACGTCCACGTTTTCGATAATCGGGATGATTTTTTCGTAATAGATGGTGTCTGAGCAATAGGCGTATCTTTTCGGGGCTTCTGCCGGACGGGTCAGGCGAGCGTTGGGGACGATTTGTCCGTCGGGCGTGACGAAATCGGCACCCTCTTTCACGGCGTTGATTTGGCTGAACGGGATTTGATAAAAATCAAGCATTTCGCGCACGATATGTGGACTTTTGGGCTTTTCTTCAAACAAAAAACCGGCTGTGGGCACGCGGTGGCGCAACGGGATGGTCGAAACTTTGAGCGTGCGGTCTTCAAAAATCAACGTGTTTTTCTTCGGGTCAAAGGCGTGAAACACCACCCGGTAGGACAATTCCGAACAAAAATAGTTCAGCATCGGGCGAAACACTTTTTCGGCATCCGGCTGCGCATAAATGTCCAAATCAGCCGTTCTGCCCAACATTCCGAGCGTCGAAATCAGTCCGAACAGCCCAAAACAGTGGTCGCCGTGCAGGTGCGAAATAAAAATGTGGTCGAGGCGACTGAAACTGAGTTTCATCGCCCGAAATTGCAGTTGAGCGGCTTCGCCGCAGTCAATCATAAACAGTTTGTCGCGCAGGTTAACTACCTGTGAACTAAGCGAATGCTTCGTCGTCGGCAGTGCCGAGCCGCATCCCAAGATGTTTATTTCAAATCGTTCCATAGTTTTAGCGTATGCCAATAAATTTATGAATCTGAACACTCAGCCGCCACTGCGGTCGCTGCAAGATTTTCGCCGCACAATAGGCGATATTTGCCTCTGTCGCCAGTAAATTGTCTACAAAGATGGGGCTTAAAAAGTATCTTTTTGCCTCGGGCAGCGATTCTATTTCGGGCAGTTCGTCGCCTTTCTGCACCGGCAGCCGCACCTCGTCCACCCGCGGGTTGATTTGTCGGGCATAATCCAAATTGCTGCCTTTCGGGCTTACCACCGTGTAGTCAAACACCGGCGACAGTCGTTGCGTGCCGTTGCTTTCCACAGCCTGCTTGTAGCCCCGGTTTTTGAAAAACCACAGCACGTCGTCCGTCAGTTGCAGCGTTGGCTCGCCCCCCGTCCACACAATCCACAGGCAGGGATATTGCCGGATAATCGTATGAATTTCTTCGAGCGTCATCGTCGTGCCGGTCTCAAACGTGGTGTCGCAAAACGTGCAGCGCAGGTTGCAGCCCGTGAGGCGAATAAAGATGGAAGCCTCACCCTGCCGTCCGCCCTCGCCTTGCAGCGAATAAAATATTTCATTGACATCAAGGTTCATACACGCACGAGGTTTGAGGGGTTTCACTGACTTCCACGGCATACAATTCGGGAATTTCCGGCTTGAATGTGTCGTACAAAAAGCGCGCCATATTTTCGGAAGTGGGGTGCGCCGGCAACACATCGTTCAGATGCCGATGGTCGAAATGCGCATTGAGATACTGCTTCACAGGTTCCAAAGCCTTGTAATCCTTCACAAAGCCAAACTCGTCCAACGCCTCCGCCCGCAAATACACGGTAACCACATAATTATGACCGTGCATTCGTGCACACGGATGCTCCGCCCCCAACATATCCAATTGGTGCGATGCCGAAAAAGCGAATTGCTTACTAATCTTATACATACTGCAAAGGTAGTGAAAAAATTGTCAATTAAAAAATTTTAATTACTTTTGCGATATATTACAATGAAATTTTAAAATATCACAATATGACACACACAGTATTTTGCAGAAAACTCGCAGCAGTTTTTATTTGCCTTTGGGCAGGACTATTTTGTGCTTGCACAGATAAACAGTCGTCCGAATCCCCAGTGCGGTATGGAATCGCCCATGTAACCGGCAAAGTTTCCGGGTCGCTTCCATTAATAGAAGCGATAACGGTGACAGCCGATAATGCGCTCATTGGATATCAACCTCGTGTGGATGCTTGTCTTCAAAAAGATGGGACATTTGTTTTGGACATTCCGGTTGCTTATGCAAGCCTCTATTTCATGGATTCTGAATTTTATAACGGATTTATCTATTTGGCACCAAACGAAGAAACCAAATTAGATGTTTTTATTGATGAAAAAGGGGAAAAGCACGTAAACATGGTAAACAACGGTGGTTTTACGACCGAAGAGATGATAAATTCTAATTTTATAAAGACTTGGATAGGAATTTTCGAAGGACTACCACACTTTGGTCGCGGTGTTGTTCAACCGGAAGAGTTTAGCGAGGCAACAATCGCCAGCATCGAAATTCTATTGGAAAGAGTCAAAACATCTCCGGAACTATCGGACACGGCGAAACACCATCTTGCCTATAATTCGAGGATAATCTTTTTGGAAGACTTGCTTAACTATGAGGTTTGGATGCGGTTGATTTATCGCCTTGCTAATGAAGATGCAGATGAGAACGATTTTACTCCGCCCACACCGGAAAAATCTTATTATGCCTTTCTTCGATATTTCGACTTGAACAATCCCAATTATCTTTATTGCGGCGAAGACTATTTTCGTGTCTTGCAAGCCATTCTCAGTAATAAAGTCCTGAATATTCCTCCAATTGGCGATACGCCGATAGAGGATTGGCTCAAAGAAGTGAAAGCAATTATAGCCGACTATATAGGCGCAGACACCGGTTTGTTTTATGATGTGTTGGCATCAAATGCGTATGCCAAACAGTTTGATGACGAGATGAAACCCTTGTCGGATAAGCAGCAAGCAAATATTAAGAAATATTACAAAAATAAATCTTTCGTTGAGGTTTTGTTTGCAAAATCAAAAATTGCCGCAGACCCTCATAAACCTACCCTCTATGACGTTGCCAAAGGAATGAAAAGTGAAATATTAGTGGATTCGATTGTTGCTAAATGTAGAGGGAAAGTGGTCGTGGTGGATTTTTGGGCAACGTGGTGTGGTCCTTGTCTTGCCGCAATGAAAGAATCCGAGAAACTCAAAAGTGAGATGCAGAAGAAAGGTGTCGTTTTTGTATATATAACAAACAGCTCTTCCCCCAAGGAATTATGGGAAAAGAAGATTGCCTCCATTGGCGGGGAACAGTATTATTCGACCGACGAAGAATGGGAAAGTTTCTCATATTCAGATAAATATGGCATTGGTTCGATTCCCACCTATATGCTGTTTGATGTGGATGGCGAATTGAAGCACAAAATCACCGGCTATCCGGGGAATACGGAAATGCGGAAAATGATTGAGGGATTGCTGCCATTCTAAAAATATTGTCTAACTTTGCAGAAAAAAACTAATGACTGACGAAGACAAAATACAGTATTGGCTGAAACTTTCAGATAATGATTTGAAAGTTGCCGGTGCCATGTTGCAAGGAAAATTTTACTTGTATGTGGCTTTCATGTGCCATCAATCCGTAGAAAAAATATTCAAAGGGGTTTACATAAAATTAAAGAATGAAGACCCTCCCTATACGCATGACTTGTCTCATATAGCCGTGAATGGCAATTTTTGGGACTCTTTGTCCGAAACGCAGCAAGATTTCATAGAACAATTAGGTCCTTTGAATATTCGTACACGCTATCCTGATTATAAACAGGATTTGGCAAAACAACTAAGTCAGGAGCGATGTAAAGAAATTCTTGAACAAACAACAAATTTGCAACAATGGACGAAAAAAAAAGGAAAAGTGCCATCAAAAGGAGACGAGAGAGAAAACGAAACAGAAAAAGACGTAAGCGTGTTAGATAAATAGATGATGATTAGATAAACATAAATATTTAAAAATATGAAAAAGTTAAC
>BNTR01000072.1 GCA_025996755.1 Bacteroidia bacterium | reverse complement strand
TATATTAAACTGATACAGAAGAAGATAAATAGCCGTCCAAGAGAAAAACTCGGCTTTAAGTCTCCAACTGAAGTTTTTTATCTATCTTTGTAGAACTTTTTGTCGCACTTAGAAGTTGAATCCACCCATTGGACCATCTAAATCTGCGTTTTGCAGATAAAAATAAATGTTGTACCTTTGCGGCTTGAAAAAATCAGAAATCATGCAAAATTTTAAACAGTTGAAGAGTCTGAACACCGAAAAGGGCATCAAATACATTTGCCTGACCGTTTTATTTCTGGTAATCACGCTGCTGGCGTGGCAGTCGGATGATGCCTTTCATGCCTATACGATGGCGCGTAATTTTGCCGACGGCAACGGGTTTGTGTATAACATTGGCGAGCGGGTTTCTGCCTCAACGTGTCCGCTGCATACCATCATCGTTGGAATTGTGTATAAATTATGTGGAGGTATGTATCTATCATCTTTATTGCTCTGCATACTCTATTCCATGGGCGCGATTGCGATTCTTTTTTCTGTCTGCAAAAGCAAGCAGAGTATCATCCTCGCGACCATCTTGCTCGTGTTTTGTAAGTCATTTATTTCCTACACCACATCGGGGATGGAAAATTCTTTGCTGTTTTTGTTGTTTGCATTATACCTCCGTATTTATCTAACAAACGATTCGTTTAATGCCAAGCAGATTCTGCTGTCCTCCCTCGTTGCAGGGTTGATACTTATGACAAGGATGGATAATGCGCTTTTGGCGTTCCCCCTGATGCTGTTTATCCTGTTGAAGCGACAAAATATGAGTTTGCTGCGGGCGGTTCTTTATGGCTGTGTGGGGCTATTGCCATTCATCGCGTGGGAAGTATTTTCCCTTTTATATTATGGTTTCCCTTTCCCAAACACTGCATACACCAAACTTGGCAGTGGGTTTCCGCTGAGCGATTATTTTACGCGAGGCTTCAACTATTTTTTTGTTGCCCTGTTTGAAGACCTTGTTGTTCTGATTTTCCCCGTCCTTTTTATAGTGAAAGCAATCATTTCCAAATCCGCCAAATATCTTATGCCTGCAGTCGGGATTGTTTGGTATTACGGGTATATTATGTATATCGGTGGCGATTTTATGTTCGGCAGGCATTTTACCGTCCCTTTCTTTATCACGCTGTTTTGCCTGTTCACATTTGATTGGGATGCTGTGGCAGGCAATATTAAAAAAGCATTGTTTTTCTGTGTTGCACTGCATTTTTTGGTTATGAACGGTGCCATTTATTATACAACAATATACGGAGAACCGCAGAAAACGATATGGACTAAAATGACCGGTCAGATAGCCGATGAACGGGCAGCCTATTTTGACTATACAGCACTCATCTATAATATACAGCGTCCCTCTTCCACTCTCCCTCCTCACTATACGGAAATATTTAACGATAAAATATTTAGCGGTACTGAAGCAAAAGCCGTGCGGGATTCCGGACTAAAGGGGGATATAATAAAATGGGCGTGCGGATTAGCCATGTTTTATTATGCCGATGGGATTTACCTCAATGACGCATACGCTCTTGGCGACCCGCTGCTGGCGAGGCTGCCGGCTGTATATATCCCCGATTGGCGACCCGGACACCTGAAACGCCATATTCCTAAGGGTTACAGGGAATCTGTGCAAACAGGAACAAACAAAATAGAAGACCCCAATCTTGCGCAATATCTGGATATTCTCTGGGAAATTACGCGAAGTGAAGACCTTTTTGCGAAAGGGAGGCTCGAGAAAATTATCAATATCAACCTGGGCAAATATGATTACTTGCTTGACAAATATATTGCTGCCTATACTGCGACGACGACAAGGGAAGAAGAAATCTATTTAGCGCATGGTGATGCTTATCCATGGGGGTACGACTATGCTTGTGCATTGGTAAAATTGGACAGAAAAGAAGAAGCCTGCGCTATTTTGGAAGAAACGATTGAAAAATTTCCGTACTATGTTTCGTCCTATCCGCTTTTAATCTCCCTCTACACAGAGAGTTCCAATCACAGTGCCCTCTACGCGGTTCTTGAAATGATGGAAAAAGTTTACCGGCAAACTCCCGGACCATTTATACGGCGATTATCTCCTCAGGAACTCAATCATTATTGGGGAATGTTAGCGACACTTAGACGGCATATTGTTGAGTCCAAATAATTTTTGTACCTTTGCGGCTTGTTATTTTAAAATTATGAAATACAATTTTGCAGTAATTTCGCCGTTGGCTAATGAGGCGGACACATTTGATGTGTTTGTGCAAAAATTGGGTGCGTCTTTAGACCAAATTGAGGGGACGGCTAACGTCTTTTTTGTTGTGGATAATGCTTCCAAAGACAATACGCTGGAATTGTGTCGCGAGTTGTCGAAAAAAGACAGCCGCTTTGTAACCGTTTGGGCACCCGAAAACAGGAATGTGGTGGATGCCTATCTTCGAGGGTATAGAGAAGCTCTGAAAGGCGATTTTGACTATATCTTGGAGATGGATGCGGGCTTGTCGCACGACCCGAATGCTATCCCGATGTTTCTGAGAGTGTTGTCCGAAGGGCACAGTTGCGCTTTTGGCAGCCGCTTCATCAATGGCGGTTCCATCTACAACTCCAATTGGAAGCGGGCGTTTTTGTCCCGTTCGGGCACGATATTGGCAAATGTGCTGCTGGGCACCAAGATGAGGGATATGACTTCCGGCTATATGGGCTTTCACAGCGGTGTGGCGGCGAAATTTGTAGAATATGGACTGCTATCCAAGGCGCATTTCTATCAAACGGAGGTGAGGTATCTGTTGCGGCAGTCCCGATACATTGAAGTTCCCATTCATTACATCGCACCATCGCCTCGCGTGTCCCGAAAAGCGATATACAACTCTTTTGCAGTCCTGTTTCACTACTTCTTTTTGAGGCTGAAAGGGCGGGCTGCCCTATTGTCGGAATAAAATTTTGAATATGAACAATACATTTTTGGTTATCACGTCCATTGCGAGTCAGGAGCATCCCATCGTCAAAACAATAGCGGCAGACGCTACCGAGCAGGGTATTCCGTTTATCATGGTGGGCGACACAAAATCGCCGGAGGCGTTTGCCCTGCGGGGTTGCGACTTCTATTCCATTGAGCGGCAGGAGGCTCTGCCTTTTACGCTGGCAAAGATGCTGCCGACCGGACATTATGCACGAAAAAATTTGGGCTATCTCGCCGCGATGGCACAGGGCGCGGAAACAATTATTGAAACGGATGACGATAACATCCCTCTGCCGGCTTTTTGGCAGCAGCGGACGCGGGAGGCGCAGGCGCGGACGGTTTCACATCAGGGCTGGGTCAATATCTACAGATATTTCACCGACGCACCTGTCTGGCCCCGCGGATTTGCGTTGGAGCATATTCAGGATGCGGTGAGCGGCTCCACCGTGCCGGCAACTGTTTCCACACCTGTTCAGCAAGGCTTGGCGAATGAAAATCCGGATGTGGATGCCATCTACCGCTTGACGTTGCCATTGCCTTTGGATTTTGACGTTCGGGAGAGCGTGGCATTGGGCAACGGTGCGTTTTGCCCGTTCAACAGTCAAAACACGACGTGGTTTAAGGAGGCATTCCTTTTGATGTATCTGCCCTCGTATTGCAGTTTTCGGATGACGGATATTTGGCGGTCATTTGTGGCTCAGCGCATCGCATGGACGTGTGGCTGGTCGGTGCTGTTTCATTCCGCCACCGTGTGGCAGGAGCGCAACGACCATAATCTGATGAAAGATTTTGCCGATGAGGTCGTCGGCTATACAAACAACAATGCCATCTACGAAGCCCTGCGCGATTTGAAACTAAAGACCGGCGAGGCAAATATCCCCGAAAATCTGCTCGCGTGCTATCAGGTGTTTATTGATATGAATTTGATGGACAAAAAAGAGTTGGACTTAATCCGTGCCTGGATTGCCGATGTGCTTTTGCTCACAAAAAAATAAGACAAATATGAAGACAAAAAACACATTGCCCTTTTTGGCTGTCGGGGCAATATTTATTGCATCAAGCCTGCTGCTTTCTTTCGCGCCCGGCGTTACAAGGGGGTGGGGGCTGAATTACATTGCCTGTTTCGACCCTTGGGGCATCGGCTTGTATTACGTGTGCCTGCTGTGCTTCGTGCTGCCGCCGACCAATCAGTATCTGGTCAGACAAATCACGGCGATAAGTCGGCAATCCATCATTGCCTCGCTACGCAAACACCGCTATCTGCTGTTTGCTGCTCTCAGCATCGTCGCCGTTGGTGCGTTTCATTTATTAAAAGTAAAGTATGCCTTTCTGGGCGATTCGGTTGCCAACCCCATCTTGCTTGAATCAGAGCGGTGGGCACCGCAGCACAGAGATGAATATCTCACGATGTGGACTCTAAGGCATCTATACGTTGGGCTTCACGCACTTTTCGATTTCACGAGCATCCAAACCGTACAGTTGGTAGATGACATTGCCGGAAGCCTGTTTATGTTCTTCGCTTTGTGCACGGCTAATCTTCTGGGGGATACTTTTCTGAAAAAAGCCGCCGCGTTTATTATCGCTACGCTGTCGTGCACGATTTTACTCCAATTTTGCGGCTACACCGAAACGTATGCTTTGCCTGTCCTCTTTTTGCAACTCTATTTTTTCACAAGTCTGCTGTATCTGAACGGCAAAATTTCGAGCGTGGTGCCGGCATTGGTTTTGCTGCTTGGCATTGGGTTTCACCTGATGCTGGTGTGCCTGCTGCCCTCGCTCATTTTGATGTTTTACGGCAAAGTGCTTTGGAAATACCCCTTGTTCAGAAGCAAAAAAACCATAGCCCTCTTGGTGTTAATCTCTCTGCCGATTTTGTATCTTGCAATTCAAAAGTTTGCCCTTCCGATGATGCTGCCGTTACACTCGCCGGAAGGATATATGACCCTGTTTTCAATCGCCCATTTCAAGGAATTTTTTAACGGGCAACTGTTGGGCGGCGGCATCGGTTTTCTTGTATGGCTGATGCTGCTTGTTTACGGTGCCGTTGGCAAAATAAAATACAATCTCACGGCTTGGTTTTTTCTCATCGCCTCACTATCCTTTGTCGGGTTGATTTTTGTATTTGATGCGTACCGTGGCTCCGGCGACTGGGATATTTGTGCCTGTGCTGCGGTGGTGTTCAATTTAAGCAATGCTTATGTCCTGTTAGGGGAGGGAGGACGGATAGAGAAGTGGTGCAAAGACATCAAATACGGTATTTTGATGCTTGCGGGTTTTTCCATCTGCCACACCTCAATGTGGCTACTCATCAACAGCACGGATATGTCTATTAAATGGCTCGAACGCGCACTTGAAACAGACCCCGCCAGATTTTACCGCGACTGGAGCCATGACAATGAATTTATCCTTGCGGACATTCTGTTAGCCAACGACCGTGCCGATGCAGCTCTGAAATGGTGTGAAAAGAGGTTTTTGGAAAAACACGATGATGACCCCAATGCAAGCCATTATTACGCACTTGCATTAACAAAACTGAACAGACAGGACGAGGCGCGTGCTATTCTGGAAGAGAATGTAAAAGAATTTCCCCTCTATATGCGCTCTTACGCCGCCTTAATAACCCTCTATGCAGAAATCCCCGATTATGATGCCCTCTATGATATACTGGTGCAATTATACCAAGTGTACAAAAAATATCCGGAGGAGGTTACATACTGGTTGCCGCAAGACAAATTGAAAGTTTATTTTGAAACACTTGCCGAACTGCGGCAACAACGAATGTCAAACAGTGATTAAAACGATGGGGAAGATGAAAGCTAAAAACACATTGCCCTTTTTGGCTGTCGGAGCATTATTCATTGCACTGAGCTTGCTGCTTTCCTTCGCGCCCGGCGTTACAAGGGGGTGGGGACTGAATTATATCGCCTGTTTCGACCCTTGGGTCATCGGCTTGTATTACGTGTGCCTGCTGTGCTTCGTGCTGCCACAGACCAATCAGTATCTGGTCAGGCAAATCACGGCTATAAGCCGGCAGTCCATCATTGCTACGCTCCGCAAACACCGCTATGCGCTATTTGCCGCCCTTAGCATCGTCGCCATCGGCGTGTTTCATCTATTGAAAGTGAAATATATTTTTCTGGGCGATTTAGACCTTCGCCCCAGTCAGATTGAGCACGGGACGTGGATGGAGGGTGCCAAAGATGAATATCTTACGATGTGGGTTTTAGGGCATTTACACGTCGGGCTTCACGCGCTTTTCGATTTCACGGGCATTCAAACCGTACAATTGGTAGATGACATCACCGGATGTTTGTTTATGTTCTTCGCTTTGTGCACGGCTAATCTTTTGGGGAATACTTTTCTCAAAAAAGCCGCCGCTTTGAGCATCGCTACGCTGTCGTGCACAATTTTGCTTCAATTTTGCGGCTATCTCGAAAGTTATGCCGTGGCACTCCTGTTCCTTCAAATCGAGCTTTTCACGTGCCTGCTGTATCTGAACGGCAGGATTTCTGTCGTGGTGCCGGCATTGGTTTTGCTGCTTGGGATGGGGTTTCACCTGATGCTGGTGTGCCTGCTGCCCGCGCTCATCTTCCTGTTTTACGGCAAAGAACTTTGGAAATACCCCTTTTTCAGAAGCAGAAAAACGATTTTAGTGTTGGCATTGGTGTCGCTGCCCCTCCTGTATATGACATTAAAACGCTTTGCCCTTCCGATGATGCTGCCGCTACACTCGCCGGAGGGCTATTTCACCCTGTTTTCAATCGCCCATTACAAGGAATTTATCAACGGGCAACTGTTGGGCGGCGGCATCGGCTTCCTTGTGTGGCTGATGCTCCTGATTTACTGTGCCGCCGGCAAAATAAAATATAATCTCACGGCTTGGTTTTTTCTCATCGCCTCACTGTCTTTTGTCGGGTTGATTTTTGTGTTTGACGCGCACCGCGGCTCCGGCGACTGGGATATTTGTGCCTGCGCTGCGGTGGTGTTCAATTTGAGCAATGCCTGTTTTCTACTAACGTGGTATGACGAAAAAGTGTGTAAAAACATCAAGTACGGCATTTTGATGCTCGCCGGATTCTCCGTTTTGCATACGTCTGCATGGCTGCTGACCAACAGAACGGATGCCTCTATTCAGTGGTTGGAAAATGCCTTTGAAACAGACCCCGCCAATTATTATCAGACCGAAGATAACGACAACCCCTCTGTGATTGCCTCCATATTGTCGGACAATAACCTGAATCATTTGGCTGTCAAATGGGTCGAAAAAACTTATATAGCGCACCGCGACGACCCACGAGCCGCGTATAATTATGCCCTGATATTGGCAAATGTGGACAGAAAAAAAGCCGCCTGTGCTATTCTGGAAGAAAACATTAAAAATTTCCCCTACTACGATTTATCTTACTCGCTTTTAATAGAACTCTATGCCCAAAGCGGCAATCGGGATGCCCTCTATGCGGTGCTTGTGCAGTTGGAATACGTTTATCAGCGCGAGCCGGAACTATTGACGCAACTATTGACGCAGGAAAAGTTGGATATTTATTGGGGGGCACTTGCCGAACTTCGGCAGCACAATAATGAAAAATTATGAATTAAAAATTAAAAATAATGGAAAAGTTGAGGAATCTGAACACGGAAAAGGGCACCAAATACATTTGCCTGACCGTTTTATTTCTGGTAATCACGCTGCTGGCATGGCAGGCGGATGATGCCTTTCATGCCTACAAAATGGCGTGTAATTTTGCCAACGGCAACGGGCTGGTGTATAACGTGGGCGAGCGGGTTTCCGCCTCAACGTGTCCGCTGCATACCATCATCGTTGGGATTGTGTATAAAGTATTCGACCATATATATTTATCATCTTTATTTCTCTGCATACTGTATTCAGTTGGCGCAATTGCGATTCTTTTTTCTGTCTGCAAAAGCAAACAGAGTATCATCATTGCCACTATTTTACTCGTTTTTTGTAAATCTTTCATTTCATACACCACATCGGGGATGGAAAATCCGTTGCTGTTTTTGTTGTTTGCAATATACGCTCGTATTTATTTTACAAACGCTTCATTTAATGCCAAGCGGATTTTGCTGTCCTCCCTCGTTGCAAGTTTAATACTTATGACGAGGATGGATAATGCGCTTTTGGCGTTTCCCATGATGCTATTTGTGTTATGGAAACGCGAAAATATGAGTTTGTTGCGGGCGTTTCTCTATGGCTGTGTGGGACTATTACCATTTATCGCGTGGGAGATATTTTCCCTTTTATACTATGGTTTTCCCTTCCCAAACACTGCCTACGCCAAACTTGCCGCCGGGGTTCCGCTAAGCGAGTATTTTGTGCGTGGCATCGGCTATTTTGTTGTTACCCTGTTTGAAGACCCTGTTGTTTTGGTTTTCCCCGTTCTTTTTATCGTGAAAGCAATCATTTCCAAGTCCGCCAAATATCTTATGCCCGCAGTCGGGATTGTTTTGTATTACGGATATATTATATATATCGGCGGCGATTATATGTTCGGCAGGCATTTTACTGTGCCGTTTTTTATCGCGCTGTTTTGTTTGTTCACATTGGATTGGGATGCTGTGGCAGGCAAGATTAAAAAGACATTGATTGCTTGTGTGGCATTACAACTTTTGGTTACGAACGGTGTAATCTATTACGCGCACGCATACGGACAGGCACGAAAACAGGTGGCTACTGTAAAATATGTGGTCGCCGATGAACGAGCCGAGCATTTTCAATACACATTACTCTTTTTTGAGAGAAAGAATATGTGGGGTAGTAAGGAGGTTGACAGAGTTCGGGCGAGCGGACATAAAGGGGATATAATAAATGCCGCAGCGGGTATGTTAATGCTCTATTATGATATTGACGGACTTTACCTCAATGACCCATGTGCTCTTGGAGACCCCTTGCTTGCAAGGCTGCCTGCATATTCTGAACCGGAATGGAGAAGCGGACACTTGGCGCGCAATATTCCTGACGGCTATCGAACATCCGTGCAAACAGGAATTAATCAAGTGAAAGACCCCAATTTGCATGAATATTTAGATGTTCTGTGGGAAATCACGCGGAGCAAATCTCTTTTTTCAAAAGGGAGGCTCGAAAAAATCATCAATATCAACTTAGGAAGATATGATTACCTGCTTGAACGATATGTGGCATCTCCGGATAATAATATCAATAGCACGGATGCTAAAGGCAGGCGCATGAGATTTTTTCACACGCAACGTGTGGACCCTCAAGAAGAATATGATTTTGCCATCGCACTAATGGAATCGGGTAGAAACGAGGATGCCATGCAAATTTTGGAACAATGTGTTCTGGATTTTCCTTTCAGTGTTTTACCCTATCCGTTATTAATCAATCATTACGTCGAAGTTCAAAATTATAATGCGCTCTATCGATGCCTTACGCGGCTGAAGACGCTCCATAAACAACAACCGGAGGCACTTATGGGTCAATTTTCTCCGGAAGATTTAGATTGGTGCTGGCAGATGCTTGCCGAACTTCGGCAACACATTAATTAAAAATTAAAAATAATGAAAAAAATAATGGAAAAGTTGAGGAGTCTGAACACCGAAAAGGGCATCAAATACATTTGCCTGACCGTTTTATTCTTGATAATCACGCTGCTGGCGTGGCAGTCGGATGATGCCTTTCATGCCTATACGATGGCGCGTAACCTTGCCGACGGCAACGGCTTTGTGTATAACATTGGCGAGCGGGTTTCCGCCTCAACGTGTCCGCTGCATACCATCATCGTTGGAATTGTGTATAAAGTATTCGGAGGTATGTATTTTTCATCTTTATTGCTCTGCATACTCTATTCCATGGGTGCGATTGCGATTCTTTTTAACTCTGTCTGCAAAAGCAAGCAGAGTATTATTCTCGCGACCATCCTGCTCGTGTTTTGCAAGTCCTTCATTTCATACACCACATCGGGGATGGAAAATTCGTTACTGTTTTTGCTGTTCGCGGTCTTGCTTCGCATCTATTTTACGCATGATTCGTTTAATGCCAAGCGGATTTTGCTGTCCTCCCTCGTTGCAAGTTTAATACTTATGACGAGGATGGATAATGCGCTATTGGCACTGCCTCTGATGCTGTTTGTGTTATGGAAGCGCGAAAATATGAGTTTGCTGCGGGCGGTTCTCTACGCTTTTGTCGGGCTATTGCCTTTTGTTGCGTGGGAGATATTTTCCGTCTTATATTATGGTTTTCCTTTTCCAAACACTGCCTACGCCAAACTTGGCAGTGGGTTTCCGCTGAGCGATTATTTTGTGCGCGGCATCAACTATTTTGTTGTTACCCTGTTTGAAGACCCTGTTGTTCTGATTTTCCCCGTCCTGTTTATTGTGCAAGTCGGAATTTCCAAGTCCATCAAATATCTTATGCCCGCAGTCGGGATTGTTTTGTATTACGGCTATCTGCTGTATATCGGCGGCGATTTTATGTTTGGCAGGCATTTGACCGTGCCGTTTTTTATCGCGCTGTTTTGCCTGTTCACATTGGATTGGGATGCTGTGGCAGGCAAGATTAAAAAAACATTGATTGCCGGTGTGGCGGTCCAACTTTTGGTTGTGAACGGTGCCATTTATTATACAACAATATACGGAGAACCGCGGAAAACGCTATGGACAATAACAGGTCAGATAGCCGATGAACGGGCAGCCTATTTTGGCTATACAGCCCTCATCTATAACGCACAGCCTCCCTCTCCCTCTCCCCCTCCCCTCCATACTACAGTATTTAGCAATGATGAAGCAAAAGCCGTGAGGGCTTCCGGGCTAAAGGCGGATATAATAAAATGGGCGTGCGGATTAGTCATGTATTATCATGCCGATGGGGTTTACCTCAATGACGCATACGCGCTTGGCGACCCGTTGCTGGCGAGACTGCCGGCGATATACTCCCCTGATTGGCGAAGCGGACACACGCAACGTGATGTCCCTGACGGTTATCGCGCCTCCGTGCAAACAGGAAAAAACAAAATACAAGACCCCAACCTGCATGAATATCTGGATATTCTTTGGGAAATTACGCGAAGTGAAGACCTCTTTGCGAAAGAGAGGCTGCAGAAGATTATCAACATCAACCTTGGAAAATATCAGCACCTGCTCGACAAATATGCTGTTTCAAATATAGCCACGAGTGAAAAAGTTTATCTCGAAAATCAAGACAATCCAATAGCCGGTTATAATTATGGCATCAAACTCATGCACACGAACAGAAAAGAGGAGGCTGCACAGATTTTGGAACAACACATCAAGGATTTTCCCTCTTATGGCAATTCCTACCATGCCCTGTTTACTTATTACAACGAAATCGAAGATGGCGATGCTCTCTATCGGCTCCTGTTGCAGATGGAGCAAGTTTATACGCAAAATCCGACGGCGTTTGAGGATTGGCCGCAAGAAGACCTGGATTGGTGTTGGGATATGCTTGATGCTGTGCGCAAACAAACACTTCAATAAATTTTGCATTTGGCATAATATTTGCTACCTTTGCAGCGTGAATCAACCAATTGAGGTTAAAAAAAATGAGAAAGAAGATTTCAAACAAGGTCAAAGACATTCTGATGTTCGGCAAGGAAGAAGCCGGACGGTTACACAACCCACAGGTGTGTATCGAGCATATTCTGCTCGGTATTTTGAGGGATGAGCAAAACTCTGCTTCGCTGCTAATCAAGCAGTTAGGGGCAGATTCCAAGCAGTTGAAGCAGACGCTCGACAAGGCGATGTACAAGGAGGGTGCATACATTTCCGAAAACCAACTCGTTTTGGATAAGGGGGTGGACAACCTGCTGCGACTGAGCGTGTTAGAGTCCATTCGGATGAACCGCTCGGAGATGGATTCGGAACATTTGCTGCTGGCGATGCTTCGCAATCACGATTCGCTGGCATACCGTATTTTGGCGGATAATAACATTGATTATCAGCGCGTTTACGATGCCGTTACGTCGGCTTATGGCGATAAAAACGTTCCGGTGCACGCGGGAGTGCCGTTTGAGGAAGACGAAAATGCGCTTTTCAACAATACCAACACCAACACCAATGCAGACAAGCAAACAGCCACGAAGAATGCGCCCTCGGCACCGAAAAATTCGGATACGCCCAACCTTGATGCTTTCAGCATCGACTTGACATTTGAGGCGGCAGAAGGTCGTCTCGACCCGATTGTGGGGCGCGAAAACGAGATTGAACGGCTGTCGCAAATCCTCAGTCGCCGCAAGAAAAACAATCCCGTGCTGATTGGCGACCCCGGCGTGGGCAAATCTGCCATCGTAGAGGGCTTGGCGATGCGCATTGTGCAACGCAAAGTGTCGCGCGTGCTGTTCGACAAGCGTATTGTGAGTTTGGATATGACTGCCATTGTGGCAGGCACAAAATATCGCGGGCAGTTTGAGGAACGCCTCAAAGTGATTATGAATGAACTGTTGCGCAGCAAAAACGTTATCCTGTTTATCGACGAAATCCACCTGATGGTGGGCGCAGGCAGTGCCAGCGGCACGATGGACGCGGCAAATATCCTGAAGCCGGCATTGGCGCGCGGCGAACTCCAAGTGATTGGAGCCACCACGCTGGACGAATACCGCACGAGCATCGAAAGAGACGGCGCGCTGGAACGGCGATTCCAAAAAATCATCGTCGACCCCACCACGGTGGAGGAAACACGGAAAATTTTGAACAATATCAAGGCACAATACGAAAATCATCACAACGTGGTTTATACCGATGAGGCACTGGATTTGTGCGTCAAACTGACCGACCGCTACATCAGCGACCGCAAATTTCCAGACAAAGCCATTGATGCGATGGACGAGGCAGGCGCACGCACACATATATCCAACGTGGAAGTGCCGCAGGAAATCAATCTGCTGGAAGAACGCATCAGCGAAATCAAAGAGCAGAAATTGGAAGCCGCTCACGAGCAAAATTTCGAGCTGGCAGCAAGCTACAGGGATGCAGAACGCGATTTGACCACCGAACTGGAAAAATTGCAGGCGCAATGGAAAAAGAATTTGAAAGCCAACAAGCAGACTGTCAATGCTGACAAAGTGGCAGAAGTGGTCGCGCTGATGTCAGGCGTTCCCGTCACGCGCATCGCCAAAGCCGAAAATAAAAAATTGCTCGATATGGATGCCGAACTGAAAGGCATCGTGGTGGGACAGGACGAAGCCGTCCACCAAATCGTGAAAGCCATCCAGCGCAACCGCGTGGGGCTGAATGCGGCGGGCAAGCCCATTGGCACCTTCCTCTTCTTGGGTCCAACGGGCGTCGGCAAAACCTATCTGGCAAAAAAACTGGCGGAATATCTCTTTGGCACGGAAAATTCGCTCATCCGCATTGATATGTCGGAATATATGGAAAAAACGACCGTTTCGCGCCTGATTGGTGCCGCTCCGGGCTATATCGGCTACGAAGACGGCGGGCAACTGACCGAAAAGGTGCGCCGCAAACCGTATTCCGTGGTGCTGCTCGACGAAATCGAAAAAGCGCATCCCGATGTGTTCAACCTGCTGCTGCAAGTGATGGACGATGGGCGATTGACCGACAGTCAGGGGCACGTCATCGACTTCAAAAACACCATCCTCATCATGACCTCCAACATCGGGTCGCGTCAGGTGAAAGAATTTGGCAACGGCATCGGCTTCACCTCCGCGGCAAAATCGGCGGAAACGAAAGACAAAGAGCAGGTGCGCAGCATCATCCAAAAGGCTCTGAACAAGACGTTTACGCCGGAATTTTTAAACCGCATCGACGACATCATCACATTCGATTCGCTCAGCAAGGAAGCCATCCGCCAAATCATCGACATCGAAATGGCGAAATTCTTCAAAAAAGTGGAAGATTTGGGCTACGCGCTAACCGTTTCCGAAGAAGCAAAAACCTTCATCGCCTCCAAGAGTTACGACGCCCACTACGGCGCACGCCCCCTGAAAAGAGCCATCCAGAAGTATCTGGAAGACGAACTGGCAGAACTCATCCTGCAAACAGAATTGCAACGCGGCGCACAAATCTCCGTAAATTTCGACCCCGAAAAGC
>BNTR01000071.1 GCA_025996755.1 Bacteroidia bacterium | reverse complement strand
GATAGATATTTCGGCGCAGTATTATGATCCTTATGGTAGAGTTGGTGTTGACGTGACAGTACGGGAGGATCCGATGACAGTTTTGCTGAAACAGCAGGCTGCTGAGCGTCTTATTCGTGAGGAGGCTGCTGCTCGTAGCGATGAAGCTCATCGTCAGCGTATGCATGAGATTCGGACTAGTTCTAGCAATACTACGGTTGACGATGATCCATTTGGTTTTAAGGCTCAGCAGGAGCGTGATTTTCAGTCACGGGAGGCAGAGAAGCAGCGTCAGCACGAGTTGGAGTTAGCGAGGATAGCTGCTGGGCAGAGTGGTACGACTAAGGCGTTTTCTTCTACTGCTAGTAGTTCTAATAATTCTGCAGTTAGTTCTAGTTCTTCTACTTCTAAGCGTTCTGGGCTTATTATTTATTACGGGATGTATTTTCCCGTTCGTAACGGTGAGCTACAGCATAAGGATAGTATACCTTTATTCGGTGGATTAGACACTGATCCATGGGGTTTTGGGTTAATGGCTGAGAACGCTGATTTTGTTAAGGGTCATCCTTTTCGGCTTAAGAGTGTCTTCAATGAGACTAAGAATGGTCAGACGTACTATCGCATGTCACCTATTGACACGACGGACATGTTTACGATGACGTATGATAATACTAAGAAGGACTATGTTGCTTTTGCGTCTAGGGATGCGAATGGTGATGGTTGGGTTTTCTTTGTAAAGCAGCGTCTTCCCAAGCCTGCTGGCTGGGATGATTAATTAAAGTGGCATTCGTCTAGTGACTTAGGATGCCCCCCGTTCAGCGTAGGCTCTGCCTACGTTGGAGTTAAAAGCAAGGCTCCAGCCTTGCATACGAGCAGCAAAAACCTCCCGAAAGCGCAATCTTTCGGGAGGTTTTTGGTGCCCTTGCCATTCGGGATGAAAAATACCGCCCGCATAGTACCTTCTACGCCCGTAGAAGAGGCTGTTCTACATACAGAGAAGCGACGCTTCTACGAGTGTAGAAGCGTCGCTTCTTTGCCTTATGCCACTGTCAAAGATTGCGAATAAGTGATGGTTCGCACGTCTTTCAAGGTGTTGTTGCCGCTTGTGAACCGCGTTTTGATTACCAGCGTGTACGTCCCCGCCGTCAATGCCGGCACACGGGCAATCACCTTTTTGGGATTGTTCTCCGTGAGACGGTGTGCCACCGGTGTTTCTGTGCCGCCGGCGGCAACAAAGAACACGCCCAATCCCGTTTCGCCATCGGGCGCGACTTTAATTTTGTCGCCCTCAATGATAATATCTTCGTTGGGGGTTGCCGTGCCGTCTGTTTTGCCGGTAGCGGCGTCGGTCACCAAGCCAATGTAGGCGCCGCTTTCCCTCACGCCCAGCACCTCAACGCCCACTGCGCCCAAGGCGGTGCGCAGTTCGGCAGTGGGGGTCATATTGCAGGTGATTTTGTGCGCATCGGGGGCGTACCGTGCCTCCGAGCCAATCCAGTTGCCCAATATGCGGGGCGAAATCCGCGCGTTGCCGTCCTGCACCGACGAGCCTTGCTGCAAGGCTTCGCGTACAATTTCGTCGCGTTGCGCGAGGATACTCACAATGGTTTCGAGGCGCAACTCCGAGCGTCCCTGCACAATGCGCTGGGCAATCTGCTCGTTGTGGAGCGTGTTGCCGATGGTGCTCACTTCGGCAATGTAATCATTGCCCACTTCCTGCGTCAGCAAATTGGGACGCAGCCAAACTTTCCAAAAATAAGATAGTGCCATAATACTTTAATTTAATAAATTAATAATTGTTTTCGATTGCAAAGGTACACTTTTTCTAATATAAAACCAATTTACTTCACCATTTTATGCGTTGGTGGATTAAAACTTCCAAAATAATGCGTAACTTTGCGGCGTTATCGCATAAATTAAGAAGACGATGAAACATCATTTAGCAGTAATTTTTAGTATGATTGTCCTATCAGCAACGGCTCAGAGCAAACAATTGACACTGGAAGACCTCATTCCGGGCGGTGTAAACTATTCCCAATTCGCGCCAAAAGCCGACATCCCCGACGAATGGCGGGGCGAAAAATTGTCGCGCAAATCCACCCTTTCGCCCGAACGCATCGAACGCGAAAAAGCCATCCTCGATGCCGTCGATGTCGAAAAAAATCCGCACATCGTGTATGGCGAAGCCGTGCACCGCAACGAATTTGGCATCACAACGGGCAAGTTTTGGTCGCCCAAGGGCAATTTCCTCGCCTTTTATCGGATGGACGAAACGATGGTGGGCGACTATCCGCTGGTGGCTGTTGCCGCCCGCGAAGCCCAACTCAAAAACATCAAATATCCGATGGCGGGCATGACCGCTCACGAGGTAACAATCGGCATCTATTCGCTTGCCACACAGAAAGTTATATATCTGAAAACAGGCGAACCCAAAGACCACTACCTGACCAATATCTCGTGGGAACCGAGCGAAAAATTTATCTACATCGCCGAACTCAATCGCGAGCAAAACCACCTGCAATGGAATAAATACGACATTGCGACCGGCGAAAAGGTGCAAACGCTGTTTGAAGAAAAAGACGAACGCTACGTGGAGCCGCAAACACCGTTGCTATTTGTCGGGGGATTGCGGGTCAAGCCCGCAATGACAGAACCGCAGCAGTTCATCGTTCAGAGCAGGCGCGACGGCTACAACCACCTGTACCTGTATAATACCGACGGCACATTGCTGAAACAACTGACCACCGGCGATTGGGACGTGAAGGAGGTGGTGGGGCTGATGAAGGACGAAAAAACGCTGTTTTATGTGTCCAACGAACTAACCCCGACCGAATTTCAAGCCTACAAATTAGACCTGACGACGGGCAAAAAAACGCAGATGACCACCGCCCAAGGGGTGCACAATGTGGCTCTGAGTGCCACCGACAAGTATCTGGTGGACCGGTATTCCAATCTGCAAACGCCCCTGAATATCGACCTCATCGCAACCGCCAACGGCAAAAGCGAACGCCTGCAAACGGTCGAAAATCCCTACGAAAAAGCAGGCTACACAATGCCGGAAATCACCATCGGCACGCTGCACGCTGCCGACGGGCACACGGATTTGTATTATCGCCTCACGAAGCCGCAGCATTTCGACCCCGCGAAGAAATATCCCGTCATCATCTACGTCTATGGCGGTCCGCACAGCCAATTGGTGACCAATAACTGGCTCGGAGGGGCGCGTGGCTGGGATATTTACATGGCGCAAAAGGGCTATGTGGTGTTCACGCTCGACAATCGGGGCACGTCTAACCGCGGCTTCGCGTTCGAGAGCATCATCCACCGCCAATTGGGCAAGCACGAGGTTGCCGACCAAATGTGTGGCGTAGATTTTCTGAAATCGCTGCCCTACGTGGATGCCAATCGCATCGGCGTTTTCGGCTGGAGTTATGGCGGTTTTATGACCACCAACCTGATGCTGCGCCATCCCGACGTGTTCAAAGTGGGCGTGGCAGGCGGACCGGTCATCGACTGGAAATACTACGAAATCATGTACGGCGAACGCTATATGGACACGCAGGACGAAAATCAGGACGGCTACAACTACGCGAATATGAACAACTTAGCGGGCAACCTCAAAGGGCATTTCCTCATCATCCACGGCGACGAAGACCCCACAGTGGTGTGGCAAAACAGCCTCACATTCCTCAAAGCCTGCATCGACGCACGCACCTACCCCGACTATTTCGTCTATCCGGGGCACGGTCACAACATGCACGGCGTGGACAGGGTGCATCTGCACGAAAAAATCACGCGCTATTTTGAAAACTTTTTATAATTCTAAAAAATATTTAATATGAAAACAAAAAAATTCAATTCATTTTTCTGCTTGCTGCTCGCAATGGGCACAGCAAGCGCAGTGTTTACCGCTTGCAGCTATGACGACCTGGAGCCTCCTTTGGTGGTGGAGCCTCCTTTGGTGGGTGAGCCTTCTTTGGAGGGTGAGCCTTCTTTGGAGGGGGAACCTTCTTTGGTGGAGCCTACTTTTTGGGTGGAGCCAGGGAGTATCGAGGCGACTGCTGCCGCGGCGAGTTATCTTATTGTTGTAATGAGCAACTACACGTGGACGGCTATGGTTAGTACTGACAGTGAGTGGTGCACCCTCTCAAATGCTATTGGCACGGGAGGATTAATGGTGAATGTCGCGACCAATACGACGACCACCACACGCTCGGCAACTGTAACAGTCCGTTCGGGAAAACTTTCCGAACAAGTAACCGTTACGCAAGCGGCGGGAGAGGTCACGTTGTCGGTGTTCCCAACGGCGATTCCGGCGACTGCCAATGAGGAAACTTATTCTATTGCCGTAGCGAGCAATGGTGCGTGGACGGCTACGGTGAGTTCAGTGTCTGAATGGTGCACGATTAGCCCCGCTACGGGCACAGGCAATGGTACGATTACGGTGAATGTGGCGAAAAATGGTACAATCAGCGACCGTTCGGCAACCATCACCGTTAGTTCGGGGTCGTTGCCGGAACAGGTAATCACTGTTACGCAAACGGCTACATTGTCGTCCATCACGGCAAAGGTATCTACCGGAGGCACAACCGTTGATGCTGTCAAGGCATCAGTTTGGTACTACGATGCTTACAAAGAGTTTGTCATAGCGGAAGGGAGGTACGAAAACGGAGGCTTTACGCTCAATTTACTGACACCTGTACCAGACAAATATCTTGAACCGCTTTTTGATGAAAAACTGGAAGGTATAACGGTAAGCGACCCCAAAGCTAAAGGTGTTGCATTTTACGAAATTGCAGCATATAACGGTGAATATGAAGTTGGTGAATTCCGGTATGGTGGAGGAAGTGGCGTTAATGCAGTTACATGTGGATTCATATATGTTGATAGAGACGTCCAGGCAACCGGCTCATTTGCAGAATATAGCGGTGATGTGATTACATTTAATCTTTCTCTGAAAAAAGGATGGAACAAAATGTATGAAACTCATCCGATATCCATGAACAACCCGTTTCATATCGAAATTTCATCTACAGAGCCAAGCGGGCTGAAGTGGTTTTTCGACGATTGGAGCAGCGATTATGTTAGTCCGACAAGAGTTGCCAAAGTTGGCAAACCCTTGTTTGGCGGAGCGTCCGCACTGCGGCGTAGATAAGTTTAATTTGGGTATGGATGTTTCGCTACGCTCGACATGACGGTTGGGCGTAGCGAAATATCTGTTGCCAAAAAATAAATCATGCACAATTTTGAAAAAATTATAAAAATTTTTCAAAAAGACTTGCAGCATTCAAAAAAAAGTCTTACCTTTGCGCCTTGTTAGGAGCGAGGACTGCCGTGATGCAGCAGGACGCGGTCAAGACGAAGAGTTTTTATGTTGAACAATTAAAGAAATAATGCAAATAAGATGTCAAAAATTTGTCAGATTACCGGAAAAAAAGCAATGGGAGGAAACAATGTTTCGCACTCAAACCACCGCACCAAGCGGAAATTTGATGTGAATTTGTTTACCAAAAAGTTCTATTGGGTGGAGCAGAGCTGCTGGGTGCAACTCAATCTTTCCGCCAATGGCTTGCGAACAATTAACAAAGTGGGTTTGGATGCTGCCATTAAAACGGCGGTTGAAAAAGGTTTTATTAACGTATAAATAGAGGAGACCCTAAAAAAATGGCAAAAAAAGCAAAAGGAAATCGCGTTCAGGTCATTCTGGAATGCACCGAACACAAGGCAAGTGGTCTGCCGGGCACGTCTCGCTACATCACCACGAAGAATAGAAAGAACACAACGGCTCGTTTGGAATTGAAGAAATACAATTCCATCTTGAAAAAAATGACCGTTCATAAAGAAATCAAATAAAAAAGAAAAGTCATGGCAAAAAAAACCGTTGCGGGATACCGCGAGAAGTCCGAAGGACGTTCATATTCAAAAGTGATAAAGATGGTAAAGTCGCTTAAAACAGGAGCTTACACTTTCAAGGAAGAGATGGTTCCCAACGAAGCGGTGAGCGATTATTTCAAAAAATAATTTTATACATCCATAAAAAACCTCTTTTTGATTGGAATATCTCCGGTCAGAAAAGAGGCTTTTTTGTTTGTCGGATGCGAGTGTTCACAACATTTTTTTGCGAACGGCATTCAAAAACGTCTTCATCGCCGCAGAATCTTTTTTCTCGATAATCGCCAACAGATTTGCCAGTTCCATACGAATTTGTGCCAACTGACTGGGTGTGTGCGGGTTAAAGAGAATTTCCGTCAGCAAATAATCGTCCTCCGACAGCAAGCCATCGGCAATCGCCTTGTGTTTCTTAAACGTTGTGCCGGGCGCATCCTGATGCTTCATCACCGAAGCAAACACCAGCGTGGAGGCAAACGGGATGGACAGCGAATAAGCCACCGTTTCGTCGTGCTCGTCAAAAGTGTAATCAAAAATGTTCAGTTTCAGCGAGTTATACAAATCCCTGAAAAAGGCTTTGCCCAAATGCGACGATTCCGAAATGATAATCGCGTTTTCGGACGAGAGATTGCCCAAATTGGCAAACGTGGGTCCAAACATCGGGTGGGTGGACACAAACGGTCGCCCCGCCTCCGCATAAAACGCTTTCAATCCGGTCTTTACGGATGCGATGTCGGAAATGATGCACGTGTCAGGCACGTAGGGCAACACCTGCCGAAACGCCGCAATAGTATATTGCACCGTCACGGCATTGATAAGCACTTCCGGCTGAAACTCAGCGATTTCCGCAGGGTCGCTCATCCGAATGCAGTTGTAAGTAAACCGCAACCGCTTGGGGTCGTTATCAAAAATCGCCACCTCGTGGTCGCTGCTCAGCACATCGGCGAAGAAAGACCCCATCTTGCCTGCGCCTAAAATCTGTATTTTCATAAATCTGTGTTATGTTTTTTCAAAAGCCATACTTTTGTTTTCATTGTCCTTCTCAAAGCAACTGTCGTAATGTTTCCGTATCAGGCAAAATATCGCGATATTGTTCGGGAAGTTCCGAAGCAAACTTGTAACTTGCCACGCCCATTGGCTTCGACATATCGCGAAAAGCATATTCGACAATGCCTTGTTTTTGCGATTTGCAAAGGATGATGCCTATTGACGGTTTTTCGTGCGGCAAGCGAACAAAATCGTCCAATGCCGAAAGATAAAAATTCATTTTTCCAAGATATTCAGGCTTGAAATCGCCGCGTTTCAGTTCGATAGCCACCAAACATTGCAATTGGCGGTTAAAAAACAGCAAATCAATGAAATACTCCTGTTCTTCCACGAGCAACCGGTATTGATTGCCAACAAACGAAAAATCTTTGCCCAACGCCATGATGAACTTTTTGATATGCAGCATAATTTCACTTTCCAGCACGCGCTCGTCAGGCTCCTCTCCAGGTTCTTCGATATTGACAAAATTCAATAGATATTCGCTTTTAAACGATAACAATGCTCTTTGGCAGAGGTCGGCATCCGATATGGTGGTTTTAAAATTGTTGGGAACGGTGCCTTGTTTGTGAAACAAGTCGGATTTGAGGTTGTATCGCAATTTTTCTTTGCTCCAAAACTCAGTGGCACATCTCTCAATATAAAAAAGGCGTTCGTCCACGGCTTGCGTTTTTGCCAAAATTTCGCAGTGATGAGAAAATCCAATGGATAAAAAGTGTTTCCACTCTATACTTCCTAAATCGCCAGCCGGTGGCTGGCGATTTGCCAACAATAAATCTCGCCTAATTTCGCCCGCCGGCAGCGGGCGAATTACAACAACCTCATTATCAGCAATTTTCAAATCGTCCGTTGACAACGGGCGATTTGAAAATTCGGCAGTTACAACTGCCGGAATAATGAGTTCGTCCCAAATTTCGTAGAATTGCCGCATGTTTTTCATGTTGCTAACTCCAAAACCTCTCAACCCCGGCAATTCATGCTGCAACTGTTGCGAAATGACCTCGATGGCATTCGTCCCCCAAAAGCCTTCGCGGCTGTTTTCGGAAATGTATTTGCCTATGCCGAAATAGAGCGACAACATTTCGCCGTTCACCATCACTGCCGCACGGTAGCGGCTTTGCAGGATAGCGGTTTTGATGGCTCCAATTGCCTGACTGTAATTCAAAATTGATTGCTGTTCCATACTGTCATTGCGGGCTTGACCCGTAATCCCCTGCTAATTATTGATTTAACACATCAATCTGCTGCCGAATCGACTCCTCGTGGATAGCCTCAAACACCGTTTTCATGAAATTGGGGTCTACGCCCACTTCCAGAGCCTGCTGGCTGCGCTTGTCGAGGATTTCGTCGTAGCGCGAGGTCTGCAATACCGGCATATTATGCTCCTGTTTATACTGCCCGATTTCGCGCGAGATGCGCATCCGTTTGGCTAATGCAGTCAGGAGCGAGTCGTCGATTTCGTCGATTTGCTGGCGCAATTCGGTCAGGCTTTCCGTCGTCTGCTTGGTGTCGCGCACCACTAATGTGTTGAGTATGAACGACAACACATCGGGCGTCACCTGTTGGGCTTTGTCGCTCCACGCCGAATCGGGGTCGCAATGCGACTCAATAATCAGCCCGTCGTAGTTCAAATCCAGTGCCTGCTGGCTCAGCGGCGCAATCAGTTCGCGCTTCCCGCCAATGTGGCTGGGGTCGCCGATGATGGGCAGGTTGGGCAGGCGGCGTTTCAACTCAATGGGGATATGCCACTGCGGCAGGTTGCGATACAGCGACTTGTCGTACGAACTGAAGCCGCGATGAATCGCGCCGATTTTCGTAATCCCGGCGTTGTAGATGCGCTCCATCGCACCAATCCACAACTCCAAGTCGGGATTGACCGGATTTTTCACCAACACGGGACCCTTAAAGCCCGTCTCTTTCAAGGCATCCGCCAATTCCTGCATCGCAAACGGATTAGCCGACGTGCGCGCACCAATCCACAGCAAGTCGATGCCAAAATTCACCGCTTCCACCACGTGGGCACGTGTAGCGACCTCCGTGGATACATACATCCCCGTTTCGCGCTTCACTTTTTGCAGCCACGACAGCCCGGGCGTGCCCACGCCCTCGAAGCCCCCCGGCTTGGTGCGCGGCTTCCAAATCCCCGCGCGGTAAATTTGGATATGCTTGGCAGCCAACTCCTTAGCGGTGTTCATCACTTGCTCCTCAGTCTCTGCGCTGCAAGGACCGGCAATAATCAGGGGTCGCTGGTCGCGCACTCCTGGTAGTAAAATTGATTCTAATTCCATATTATTTTTATCTGCGTGCTAAATTTTTAATCCTATTTAAAGCCTCGCTTAATTGTAAATCATTGCAACAAAGCGAAATACGCACATAGCGCGCCCCATTGCTGCCAAAAATGGAGCCGGGGGTGATGAAGACGTGCGCGTTATATAATATCTCATCGGCGAGGGCTTCGCTGTTGGCGTATTGAGCGGGGATTTTGCCCCAGAGGAATAGCCCTGACTGCTTCGGGTCGAACGTGCAACCCAACGCCCGCATCATCTCTTCGGCGATTTTGCGGCGCTCGCGATACACCTTATTCATGCCATCGTACCACTCACGCGGGGCTTGCAGGGCTTTGGCGGCGGCGAGCATCATGGGTTTGAACTGCCCGCTGTCGATGTTGCTTTTCACTTTCAGCACCCATTGCACGAATTGCGCGTTGGAGGCGAGCATCGCCATACGCCAGCCGGGCATGTTTTGCGATTTACTTAGCGAGTTCATCTCAATGCAGATGTCTTTCGCACCGTCTATCTCCAAGATACTCAGCGGGTTGTCGTTCAGGATGAAACTGTATGGATTGTCGTGGCAAATGACGATGCCGTGCTTTTTGCCGAAATCGACCAACTTTTGGAACAATTCTCTGCTCGCAGGCGCACCGGTCGGCATGTGCGGATAATTGACCCACATTAGCTTAACGTGCGATAAATTCAACCGTTCAAGAGCCTCAAAATCGGGCTGCCAATTGTTTTCTTCCGTCAAATCGTAGGGGATTAGTTCGGCTTCCGCCAAGCGGCTCACCGAACTGTATGTCGGATAGCCCGGATTGGGGATTAGCACCCCATCGCCCGAGTTGAGGAACGCCAACGAGATATGCAAAATACCTTCTTTGGAGCCTATCAGCGGCTGAATTTCCGTGTTGGGGTTCAACTCCACGCGGTACCATTTCTTATACCAATCGGCAAACGCCTGACGCAGTTCGGGAATCCCCACGTAGGGCTGGTAGCCGTGCACATCGGCACGGTGCGCCGCCTCACAAAGCGTGTTGATGGTCTCCGCCGACGGCGGCAAATCGGGGCTTCCCACGCCCAGACTAATCACGTCCAAGCCTCGTGCGTTCATCTCGGCGACCTCCTTCAACTTCTTTGAGAAGTAGTATTCGCTGACTGTCTGTAATCTGTTTGCCGGCTCAATTGTTTTCATACCGTTTTTCACGCCCCGTGACAATTCTTAAACTTCTTCCCACTCCCGCAGGGGCAAGGGTCGTTGCGCCCGACGGTCTTCTCTGCCTTAAATGGCTGGGGTTTTTGCGGCTCGCGGGTGTCGCGATTTGCCACATTGCCTTGCAGGCGGCGGCCGTCGGCTAACTCGTCTTTCTGCGTTCGATAGCGCGAGAAGTCGGTTTTTTGTTCGGGCGCGGCTTGACGCATTTCCGGCTCGCGCATAGGGAGTTGCCCGCGCATCAAGACGGCTACCGTTTTGCGGTTCATGCTGTCCACCATCGCCTTGAAGAGGTTGAACGATTCGAGTTTGTAGATTAGCAGCGGGTCTTTGTTTTCGTAACTCGCGTTTTGCACCGAGTGGCGCAGTTCGTCCATCTCGCGCAGGTGCTCTTTCCACGATTCGTCGATGCTGTGCAGCAAAATCGCCTTTTCAAACGCTTTCACGACCTCCTTACACTCCGAGTCGTTGGCGGCTTTGAGGTTGCAACTGATATTGTACATTTTCGCGCCGTCGGTGATGGGCACGATGATGTTTTCGTAGCGGTCGCCCTGCTGTTTATAGACGTTTTTGATGTTGGGTAGCGCGATTTGAATCATACGGTCGTTTTTGCGCTTGAAACTTTCCATCGCGGCGGCGAAAATACGCTCTGTGAGTTCGTCTGCCCTCATTTTTTGCAATTCTGCCTCGCTCACCGGCGATTCGATAGCCAAGGTCTTGGATATTTCAAATTTCAAACCTTCGTAGTCGCCAAAACCGGCAAAATTGTCGGCAATCGCCACGGAGGTGTCGTAAATCATATTCAGCACGTCCAACCCAATGCGTTCGCCCACCAAAGCGTGTTTGCGGCGCGTGTAGATGACCTCGCGCTGCGAATTCATCACGTCGTCGTATTCCAGCAGGCGTTTACGAATACCAAAGTTGTTTTCTTCCACCTTCTTCTGGGCACGTTCCACAGCTTGGTTGAGAAATTTGTGTTCCAGCACCTCACCTTCCTTGAAGCCCATCCTGTCCATCATTCCCGCGATGCGTTCGCTGGCAAAGAGGCGCATCAGGTTGTCTTCGAGCGACACGAAGAACACGGACGACCCCGGGTCGCCCTGACGACCGGCACGACCGCGCAACTGCCTGTCCACGCGCCGCGAATCGTGACGCTCCGTCCCGATAATCGCCAAACCGCCCGCAGCCTTCACTTCGGACGAGAGTTTAATATCCGTGCCACGACCCGCCATATTGGTCGCAATCGTAACCGTGCCCGTCTGACCGGCTTGTGCCACAATATCCGCCTCCTTTTGATGCAATTTGGCATTCAACACATTGTGCGGAATTTTGCGCATATTCAACATTCGGCTCAAAAGTTCCGAAATTTCGACCGACGTGGTGCCCACCAGCACGGGGCGACCCGCCGTTTTCAGCGCGATAATTTCTTCAATCACCGCCGCATATTTTTCGCGCGCCGTCTTGTAAACGCGGTCGTTCATATCGGTGCGCGAAATCGGACGGTTGGTCGGAATCACCACCACATCAAGTTTGTAGATGTCCCAGAGTTCGCCCGCCTCCGTTTCTGCCGTACCGGTCATCCCCGCGAGTTTGTGGTACATACGGAAATAATTTTGCAGCGTGATGGTCGCAAATGTCTGTGTAGCAGCCTCTACTGTCACACGCTCCTTCGCCTCAATCGCCTGATGCAGCCCGTCGGAATAGCGGCGACCTTCCATCACGCGCCCCGTCTGCTCGTCCACAATCATCACTTTGTTGTCAATCACCACATATTCGTCGTCCTTTTCAAAGAGGCAATACGCCTTCAAAAGTTGGTTCACGGTGTGCACGCGCTCCGATTTCACGGCGTAATTCTGCATCAGTTCGTCCTTCTGCGCCTGTTTTTCCTTGTCGTCGAGGGAGGCGTTCTCAATTTCAGCGATTTTGATGCCGATGTCGGGCAGCACGAAAAAGTCGGCGTCGTTGGAATGCCCCGCCAGCAGTTCGTGACCCTTGTCGGTCAGTTCGATAGAGTTATGCTGCTCATCAATTGTGAAATAAAGTTCGTCCGTGATGATGCCCATATCCTTGTTTTGCTGCTGCATATAAAACTCTTCCGTTTTCAGCATCCGCGCCTTCACGCCCGGTTCGCTCAGAAATTTGATGAGTGCCTTGTTTTTCGGCATCCCCTTGTAGGAACGGAAAAGCAGTTTAAGACCTTCCTCCTGCTGCTTCTCGTCGCTGTTTTCAATCAGTTTGCGCGCCTCTGCGAGCAGATTATTGGTAAATTTGCGCTGCACGTCCACGATATGCTCAATGCGGGTGCGGTATTCCTCAAACAGTTGGTCTTCGCCCTTGGGCACGGGTCCCGAAATAATCAACGGCGTGCGCGCATCATCAATCAAGACCGAATCCACCTCATCCACAATCGCGTAATTGTGCTTGCGCTGCACGAGGTCGGCGGGGCTAATCGCCATATTATCACGCAGATAGTCGAAGCCAAACTCGTTGTTGGTGCCAAACGTGATGTCGGCTTCGTAGGCTTTGCGCCGCTCGTTGGAGTTCGGGCGATGCTTGTCGATACAGTCCACAGACAGCCCGTGGAACATATACAGCGGACCCATCCACTCCGAGTCGCGCTTCGAGAGGTAGTCATTGACCGTCACCACGTGCACCCCGTTGCGCGTCATCGCGTTGAGAAACACCGGTAGCGTTGCCACCAGCGTTTTACCTTCACCGGTCGCCATTTCGGCGATTTTTCCCTTGTGCAGCACCACCCCGCCGAACAACTGTACATTATAATGTATCATATCCCACGTGATTTCGTTGCCGCCCGCCATCCAATGGTTTTTGAAAACAGCGATGTCGCCGTCGATAGTAACAAAATCCTGTGTAGTAGCCAATTGGCGGTCAAAATCGGTAGCCGTTACACGGATTTCTTCGCTCTGCGCAAACCGCCGCGCCGTGTCTTTCACAATCGAAAACACCTCCGGCAGGATTTCCTCCAGCGTTTTTTCGTGCGTTTCCGTCACATCTTTTTCGATTTTGTCGATTTCCGCCCACACCCGCTCGCGGTCTTCGAGTTCGAGACTGTCGATAGAAGCCCGCAACTCGGCGATTCGCGCCGTTTCTGTTGCCACGCGCGACTGAATATCAGCCATCAATTCCTGCGTGCGACCGCGCAAATCATCGTTCGACAATTTTTCGATATTGGGATACGCCGCAAGCACTCGTTGCACATACGGGTCAATCTCCTTGAGGTCGCGCTGGGACTTATTCCCAAACACTTTTGATAAAACAGCGTTAAAACCCATTTTATTTATTAGTTGTTAAATTGTTAATTCCAAATTTCGGGCACAAAGGTAGGCATTTTTTTTCAAAAAACGGTAAGTAATAAGCCATAAATAATGCGTGAATTAAAAAAAATCACTACCTTTGCAGCCGAAATTAAACATTTAATATTTTAATAAAATGAATTTAGCAACTATTCTTTTACAGGATGCACCTGCCCCTGAGGCAAATTACAGCAGCCTTATCATGATTGTGCTTCTGTTTGTTATCATGTATTTTTTCATGATTCGTCCGCAACAAAAGCAGCGTAAGGAAATCGAAAAACAGCGGGCAGCGTTGGCTGTGGGCGACAAAGTGGTTACCGCTGGCGGTGTGCACGGCAAGTTGAAAGACATCAAGGAGACCACTTATGTCGTGGAAGTGGCTGACGGCGTGAAAATCAGCATCGACAAAACATCTATTTTTGCCGCTCCCAATGGAACTGAAGACCGTAAATAAGGACGAATTCAAAGGCGAAATCGCTGAAATGGAGCAAAAAGCAAAGACGTTTTTCGGCAGCGAGCGTTGGCAAAATGTGCTGACTTTCCTCGTTTTCGTGGTGTTGGCTTTCGGCTTTTGGCTGTTGCAATATTTTCGTCACAATTTGGGCGGAGTTTTCTAATGACCACAACGATTGGCATCACCGGAGGCATTGGC
>BNTR01000070.1 GCA_025996755.1 Bacteroidia bacterium | reverse complement strand
TTCTTTACTTTCTTGAAGTCGGTGTATTCAATCCTTTGCGCGTTCGCCATTAAGGGCGGAGTCCCTGCAATACTTGTCAAGGCATGAGGCTTGCCATTACCACCGTACCCCATCGTGTAATCGCCTAAATCGCTTTTCTTTTGAATATTGCCTGTGTTTTGGTCATATAACAAAGAATTGCTTTGGGGTGTTGTCCCTGCTTTAGAAACATCCCAATTAGTTAAGCGATTTTTATCATCGTAAGCAAAAGATTCTTTATAACCATTTATACTGTCCTGACGATATTCTAAATTCCCTTTTGCATCAAAACGATACGCAAGGTCTGTGATGCCGTCAGTCTTAATTGACGTTGGGAAACCTCGGCTGTCAAACCCAAAAACTGTTTCCTTTTGTCCGCTTTGCGTTTTTGTCAATTGCCCGCGGGCGTTGCTTTCTTTGGCTTCCCAAATAGTGCCGTGCGTATCTTCACTTACCTTCGTCAAATAGCCATAATCATCATAAGTATTGGTTATTGCATAGTTGTCCGCCGGATAGATTTCGCGTTTGATTCGCCTGAAAAAGTCGTATTCGACTTCGCGAACAAATCTTTTAGAACCATCCACCACATCGGTAGTTTTGATTATCCGGTCGTAATCATCGTATTCATACGATTGAGAATGCTTCCCGGCAATAGAAACGCTTTGCAGGTGCTGCTGGTCGTCGTAACTGTAATTGGTTTGTACATTGTTGCGCTTTTTATAATTCAATAATCCCGAATCAAAATAATCATAAGTCGTAACGATTGAATCGGCAGTCAAATGAACTTTTTGCTTTTCTTCTTTTAATTGTCCCCAAGCATCGTATTTGGCAGTGATTACGCCCGCATCGGGGTCGGTTAGTTTGGTGCGATTGCCTTGCAAATCGTATTCCATGCTTAATTCGTAATTTAGTTCTTGACCTCCTTCAGGCGTAGCCGTCTTTACAAGACCTGACGCATAATGCGTGAAATTCACGGTTTTCTCATTAGTCGTTTCCGAAACAACTAATCCTGCCGAATTGACAGTTGTTTCTTTTGTATCGGTGGGGGAAGTAACGGTGGTCTTTTTTCCATCATAGGCATAATCGGTTTTTCCCAGCGGTGTCTTTATATAATCAATTCTGCCGTAGGCATCATACGAATAAGTTGTCCCTGCTGCTGGTGCATCGGAACTAAAATAGGGTTCCGAAACGCTCTCGACTTGCCCTTTGGCATTGTACTTTGTGTCCACCCAAATTTTCTTTTGGTTTAAGCCATACGATTCGGTGCGCAGTTCGCGCCCCAGAGCATCGTACCAAACTATAACAGGTGCTTCGCCCAAATTTTGGGAGTAAGCAGAATATTTGGCGGTTGCATTGCCAATCGTTTTGTTTGCCCATTGCAGAGCCGTAGCCGATTTGAAACCGTCGGGATAAGTGGTGTTGGTGCGGCGACCCCAATTGTCGTACCGATAGGCGGTTTTTCTGTCCTGGTGGTCAACTTCACTGTTCAACACGCCTTTGGCTTCATTCCAATTGTAGGTAGTTGTTTCGCCTAAATGGTTGGTCTTGGTCTTGACAAATCGCCCTGATGGAGTATAAGTAACAGATGAAGTGCGTGTTTGTCCGTTTGCCGTTACTTGTATCGTTTGTGGCTGCCCAAAAGAAGTGAAATCGCTGTAAACGGTTACTACTCTTTTGTTTGCATCGTTTGGGTCTGTTATTTCTGTTGTTACAACTCCTTGCTCATTATATGCGTAAACTGACGTTCGGGTGTCTGTGTCGCCGTTATACTCTTTTTTAAGAGTAACATTGTCAGGCTTCGAGCGCCTTGTATAATGCAATGTTTGGGTTTCCACCAAATCGCCTTTGGTGGTTTTGATGGTCGTAGGGTTTCCGAAATCATCATAATCGAAAATTGTCGTCGCAGTTAGCATAGTCAATTTATCCGTTGCTGTTTGCGAACTTGTGTAAGGAAAAAATCGCTCATCCGTTGTTGCAATGCGCAAGTCGGGTCCCCTAAAAAGGGGCACACATGTATTAGTTGCCGTCTGTGTAGAAAGCGTGTCGCCCGCAATAGTCGTTGTGAATTGCTTGGTCGTTTGCGGAAAATAATACTTCGGATGGTAATTGGATTGCGAGCTGACTGTTTTCCGATTCAGCAAAGTGTTGGAGGCAGCAATTTCACCAAATCCGAGAAAACCTCTACCCTGTGTATGCACTTTTGCACCGTTATAAGTGTAATCGGTTGCACTTGCCTCCGTTGTTCCCGCATTGGCAGTTACTTTTTTCACGGCATGGAGTGGTGCCTGAATATCTATTACCGGATATTGTGCACCTGTCCCTTTGGTATAAATTCCACCATTGGCAAGAGAGGCATATTCCAATGTTGTTTTATTCTGCAAACTGTTAGTAATAGAGGTAATTTTTCCGCTATTGGCACTCAAATTAGGATTTTGGTACATCCGCCATTGGGTGTCGGTCGTGCCATCGTAACAATTGTAGCCATAATTCATCAATTCCGGCTGTCCGTCGCCGTTGAAATCGCCTACTACATACTTGCTTGCAACCGCATCGGCTTCCACAGAAGATGATGCTCTTTCCTGCTGCTGCACAAGAGAAGTGCCTGTTGAACGCATCCAATAGGTATATGTTTTGTTAAATGTGCCATAATAACCAATAATTATCGGTAGTAGCCTAAAGAATCCCCACTGAAATAAATATTCTGGTGTCTTTGTGTACATTGCTTTGGTAATGATAACATCCGATTTGCCGTCAAAATCAAAATCGAATATTTGGCAATCAAATTTATCATCATCCTTACCTGTAAAATTCTGGTCGTAAATGTCCAATGTACAAGCTATTTTTTTTGTAAAAGTGCCGTTTCCATTGTTCAATGCAAAATTCCATTCCTTGCTCATGGTGGCACTCATAAGAAAATCCTGTAATCCATCACCGTTAAAATCCCCTGACCAAATTTTCCAGACGTTGCCTATATCTCCTTCTGTTTTATTGTTATCCGAAAAGGTTTCGTTGCTAATTCCATTTCCCTGATTCCAAAAAATGGTATAGCCTTTGTCATAAAACACCAAAACATCATTTAATCCATCGCCATTATAGTCGGCAACAAACATTTTTTCAGGGTTTTTAGGTAAAGACACCTCTATAGTTACATCAAACCATGAATTTTGGTTATAAGTAGCAATAACACATGGATATTTGTTTGAATTATACCCTTTCTTTTCTATGAAGATGATATCCCCTTTCCCATCATTATTCATATCGCCAATTGAATATGCGGGTGTTTCTTTACTGTATTTCAAATCATATACTTTATTTTCTATAGAACTCCAATAAAAATTGAATTCAATCTGTCTTTTATGCACATTCATGTCGTCCCAGTCAACAATAAGTGTTCTTGGTAACATCAAATCATTGATGCCATCTCCATCAAAATCAAAGGGAAGAATACCCTGTATTTGACAAGTAAAGTCTTCGAACGGAGACTCTCCTATCTTATAATAACTAGAACTTTGTCTAAATTGAATATTTTCATCAGCATCCAAGTTAGTGTAGGTTTGTACATAGGCAATATTATTTTTTCGGTATATTTCGACCAAATCAGTCAATCCATCTCCGTTCAAGTCCACTGAATAATAATCTCCTCCATCTCGGAATTGAAATGGATTCATGCCGAAGAAATCTTTAAATGTTGGTGTAGAGGTCGTTTGATTATTTGGCGGAAGAAATGACCAATTCAACGTGATTGGATTAAGAGATTCTTCGGATCCATTCTTTTCAGTGATTGTGGACAATCGCGAATATGTATCTTCTTGCTTATATGCTAAATCGTATTGCCGGTATAATTGTCCGGAAGTTGCACTCTCTATTCTTTGCAATCTTCTATTTATCTTGCCATTTAGTTGGTCAAAATGCAACGGAATGGTATCAGTCCTATCTTCATAGACAAATTCTATTGTGTTATCTCCGTAAGTAATTTTTTTGATATAAGAATATAAATCGGCGTTTTCATATTCATATTGAATAGTTTGCCCGGTGGGTGCAGTTACATAATCCAGCATCCACCCCTGCACAGACGTTTTTCCCGAATAGTTGTAAGACAATCTTCCCGAAGCACTACCGTATTTGTAAATTGTGCCGTCTTTTGCCTCCATTTCAAAGCTGTCGGGACCATATCCTCCTACGTGACTGCCTTTTGAGGTAATGCTTGCAAATGTTTCTGTTTCCGTATGGTATGTTGTATATCTATAATTATAATTAAGACCATGAATATTCCCACTCAATACTAAACGATTACCATCTAAAGCATACCCGTCTGATTCGGTGTTTGTTATCCCCGCTGCTGTGCCGTCGGAATAAATCGTTTTCGGCACACGGGTAATCGCCGAAAGTCCGGCAATATTAACTCCCCAGCCTGCCAAGCCATTTCCTGCCTGACTGTTATAAACCAAAGAAATAGACGGTTGCACGCCTGCTATGCCTGATGGTATTTCAATCGGAATGCTATACGTTGCCGCACCACTTGGGCTAACATCCAACGCGCCGGAAAGATTACCCACCGCTCCTTCTTGGGTCGGATTATTTGGATTGCTTGGGTTAGTTCCATCCGGATTGGTATCATCATCGTCATCCCACGTTGGCGGCGACAACTGATATACTTTTCCGGTAAAAACATTCCCGTTTGTAGCCTCATAAGTGAATCCGGGCATTAACGTGATGGATTCCAAAGCAACATAAGTGTGTGTGCCGGTCATAGTGGAGTTCAAAGTCCAACTTCGCCCCTCATGCACCGTTAGCGAATCGGGCATTTGCGAAAATGCCAAAGGCGAAATACAAAGAATGCCGCCAAGGACTGACCAAAATTTAATGTATCTGTGTTTCATGGCGATTATTATTTTTTAATGATTTTCCATTCTGTATGCTCCTTTCCCGCAACAATGCGCAACACATAAATGCCTGTCGGCTGATTGGATATGTTCAATTCGGCAGAGTTTTGAATCCCTTTTTGAGTTGTCACCAACATGCCGTTCAACTGATAGAGAGCCATTTGAGCCGTCACGCCTTCCTGCATATTTTCGATGAGCACGTGCAACAACCCTTCTGTGGGGTTTGGATAAATTTTAACCACCATTCCCGACAGTACTTCAAAAAAAGGCACTGTGTCCGTAGGACTGCTGTGAGTATTCGGCGGCGAGCAGTTGTAACAAATCTCGCGAGAAACCCTGTTCCCGGCAGCATCGTAGCCAAAAGTAATATAATCACTTCCGAAAACATCCACAACGCCTGCCGATAATAGAAAAAAGCAAATAAGTAATGATTTTTTCATAATACTACTTTTTTTCATTTTCCAATCGTTCAATCTTAGCATTCAACGCATCAATAGTTGCCTGCTGCTGAATCATATAGAGCGTGAGTTCCTCCACCTTTTGCAACAGTTTCATCTGCATTTCGCCTACGCTAACTCCATCGGATTGCATCTCTGCAGCAGAAGGTATTTCGGGCAGGTGTTTATTTTCTTGGATGAAATGATTGACTTCCGACAAAGGTTTTAATGTGTAATCATCGTTGAAAACAAAATCGGCTCCTATTTCTTCTGTGATTGTTACTTTTGGGGAGCGAATAGTTCCGGTTACATCTAACGTACCGCCAATGTCCACTTTGCCGGTAAACTTTGCATCTGTAGTGGTAAATTTACCATTAACAACTGCATCCTTCTCAACCGATAGGTCTCTGGAAGAAGTACGTCCACGAATAACTGCGTCCCTCGAAACCGACAGGTCGCCCGAAGAAGTACGTCCACGAACTTCCGCGTCGCCTTCAACAGTTGAGCCTCTGGAAGAAATAGTTCCACTAACCTCTGCTTTCCCATCAATTGTTGCACTTTTGGAAAAAAAGGTTCCTTCTACAGCCAATCTGGCTCTGGGGTCAGTTGTGCCAATCCCCACATTGCCGCCGGAGAAATTATAGCCCACACGAGTTTTAAAAGACAACAAATCATCCGCCTCCCATTCGCCAATCATAATGTAATTGTCGTTACCGAATGTGAGCACGTTGTTCTCTCTTTCCTCCTTTGAAGTGGACTCGCCAATTTTCAAGGCATTCACCTGCAACGTTTGTTGCGCATACGTGGCCGGCAGACAACCGCAAGCCAAAATAAAAAACAATGACATTTTTTTCATGATTCAAAATTTTAAAATTATAAATTTCATTTACTTTCGGCTGCAAACTTACGAATAAAAATTTAAATAAACAAATATTTTTGAAGATTTTTTCAAAAAAAACACTGATATTTTTATATATTTGCCCTGCCCTGTTGCATTTGGGTGTTTGTTATTTAAAAAAATTCACTAACTTTGTCCCCATAAAATTTATAAATAATTATTCATGAAAACAAAAAAAATTGTTTTGTTCTTGTTTTTTGTCTGCCTTTGCCCTGCTTTGCAGGCGCAGACTTATCCGTTTAAGGATTCCAACCTGCCGGTTGAGAAGCGTGTTTCCGACCTTGTGTCGCGATTGACGCTCGAAGAGAAAGTGTTGCAGATGCTTAATGATGCGCCTGCGATTGAGCGTTTGGGTGTTCCTGCCTATAATTGGTGGAACGAGTGTTTACATGGCATCGGGCGCACGGAGTATAAGGTGACGGTGTTTCCACAGGCTATTGCGATGGCTGCGGCTTGGGATGCGCCCCTGTTTGGGCAGGTGGCGAGTGCCATTTCCGACGAAGGGCGTGCCATCTATCACGATGCGTCTTCGAAAGGCAATTTTAGCATCTACCACGGGCTAACTTACTGGACGCCAAACATTAACATCTTCCGCGACCCGCGCTGGGGACGCGGGCAGGAAACTTACGGCGAAGACCCCTTTTTGACGGGTGCGCTCGGTAATGTCTTCGTCAAAGGCTTGCAGGGCGACGACCCCAACTACCTCAAAGCGGCGGCTTGCGCTAAGCATTATGCCGTTCACAGCGGTCCCGAAAACACGCGCCACACCTTTAATACCATCGTTTCCGACTACGATTTGTGGGACACCTACCTGCCCGCTTTTCAGGAATTGGTGGTTGATGCCCACGTAGCGGGCGTGATGTGTGCCTACAATGCCTACAACGGTCAGCCCTGCTGTGGCAGCGACCTGTTTATGCAACAAATTCTTCGCAATGAGTGGAAATTCACCGGCTACGTCACCTCCGACTGCGGCGCGATAGACGATTTCTACAAAACGCATAAAACCCATACCGATGCCGCTTATGCTTCGGCAGATGCCGTTTTTCACGGCACAGATGTCGATTGCGGTCGCGAAGCCTACAAAACGTTGGTGAAAGCCGTCGAATCGGGTTTAATCCCTGAAAGTCAAATAGATATATCGCTCAAACGGCTGTTTGAGATACGCTTCCGATTGGGTATGTTCGACCCCGCCGACAAGGTGCCGTACTCCAAAATCGGTTTAGACGCATTGGAATCGCCCGCCCACAAAGCCTTGGCGAGCAAGATAAGCCGCGAATCTATCGTGTTGCTCAAGAATGACAATAACACGCTTCCGTTAAGCAAAAAACTGAAGAAAGTAGCCGTTATCGGACCGAATGCCGATGATGAAACAACGGTTTTAGGTAACTACAACGGCTTCCCAACTGAAATTGTTACGCCATTGAAAGCGATACGAAATAAATTGAAAGGGGCGACCGTCACCCATGAGCAAGGCGTGGATTATGTACTCACTGTTGACAACCAAACAGAAAAAATCGCCGATTTGGCAAAACGCTTAAAAGGCTACGATGCAGTGATTTATGTGGGCGGAATATCCCCCAAAATAGAGGGCGAAGAGATGCCGGTCAAGATGGAAGGCTTCGCAGGCGGCGACCGCTCGAGCATCCTGTTGCCGAAAGTGCAAACCCAACTGATGCAGGCAATTCACGCCGAAAACGTGCCCTTGGTGTTTGTGATGATGACCGGCAGCGCGATTGCCACGCCTTGGGAATCAGCCAACGTGCCCGCCATCGTCAATGCGTGGTATGGCGGACAGGAGGCAGGAAACGCCATTGCAGACGTGCTGTTTGGCGATTACAACCCATCGGGGAGATTGCCCGTGACGTTCTACGCGAAGGACAGCGACCTGCCGCCGTTTACGAACTACGAAATGAAAAACCGCACTTATCGCTATTTCGACGGCGAAGTGCTCTACCCGTTCGGCTACGGCTTGAGTTACACCCAATTTGCCTACGAAGTGGTGAATGCAAAGCCACGATTTGCTGCTAATGAAACGCTTACGGTGGAAGTGCGCATAACAAACACCGGCAAAAAAGACGGCGATGAGGTGGCGCAACTCTACGTTTCGCACCCCGACCAAACCGGTCAGAAGCCCCTGTATGCCCTCAAAGGCTTTCAAAGAGTATTTCTGAAAGCCGGTCAAAGCCAAACAGTGAAATTCACGCTGGGTGCGAAAGAATTAGCAACGGTTGACCGCGACGGCATAATAAAAGTAAACCCCGGCGCATTGAAACTGTATGTCGGCGGCTCTTCGCCCTCGAAAACATCGGCGCAAAAATTGGCGATTGTGGAAAGAGACGTACGAATCACAAATTAAAACGATATGTATTTATTAGGATACGACATAGGCAGTTCGTCCATCAAAGCGTGTTTGGTGGAAGCCGAATCGGGGAAAATCGTTGCTTCGGACTTTTTCCCAAAAGTGGAGATGCCAATCATCGCCGAGAAAGCGGGTTGGGCAGAGCAAACCCCCGAATCGTGGTGGGAAAACCTCAAGTTGGCAAACGAATCCGTGCTCAAGCAGTCGGGCGTGGCGGCGGCGGACATCAAAGCCATCGGCATCTCGTGGCAGATGCACGGCTTGGTGCTCGTGGATAAAAGCCAAAAAGTGCTTCGCCCCGCGATTATTTGGTGCGACAGCCGCGCCGTGCCGTATGGCGAAAAGGCGTTTCAAGCCATCGGCAAAGAGAAGGCGTTGTCGCATCTGTTAAATTCGCCGGGCAATTTCACCGCCGCCAAATTGGCGTGGGTAAAAGCCAATGAGCCAACGATTTATGAGCAAATAGACAAGCTGATGCTGCCGGGCGATTATATTGGTATGAAACTGACGGGCGATGTTGTGACCACCATCGAGGGCTTGTCCGAAGGCATCTTTTGGGATTTCCGTACCAATGCCCTGTCGGAAGATGTGCTGAATTATTTTGGCTTCGACCGCAGTTTTATCCCGACACTCAAACCGAATTTTGGGGTGCAGGGCGTGGTTTCTGCCTCCGCTGCCAAGGAATTAGGATTGCAGGCGGGCACACCTGTCACATATCGCGCGGGCGACCAACCAAACAATGCGCTGTCGTTGAATGTCTTTAATCCGGGCGAAATAGCCTCCACCGCAGGCACTTCGGGCGTGGTCTATGGCGTGTTGGGGCAAGTCAATTACGACCCCCAATCGCGTGTCAATACCTTTGCCCACGTCAATCACACGGCAGAAAAGACCCGCTTGGGCGTGCTGCTGTGCATCAACGGCACCGGCATTCTCAACTCGTGGCTGAAGCGCAACATCGTGCCATCAGGCATCTCTTACAACGATATGAACACCCTGGCGGCACAATCGCCCATCGGCAGCAAGGGCATCTCAATCATCCCCTTCGGCAACGGTGCGGAACGTGTTTTGGAAAACAGGGAAACAGGCTGCGCCATCCACGGCATCAATTTCAACATACACAGCCAATCCGACATCCTGCGGGCTGCCCAAGAGGGCATCGTCTTCTCGTTCCAATACGGCATGGAAATTATGCAAGGCATGGGTATGGACATCCGCATGATTCGCGCCGGCAATGCCAACATGTTCCTAAGCCCCCTCTTCCGCCAAACGCTGGCAAGCATCAGCGGCGCAACCATCGAACTATACGACACAGACGGCGCAGCAGGTGCAGCAAAAGGCGCAGGCATCGGCGCAGGCATCTATAAAGACAACAATGAAGCCTTCGCAAGCCTCGAAAAATTGGCGGTGATAGAGCCGGAAGTAGCGAAAAAAGCGCAGTATCAAGAGGCGTATGACAAATGGAAAGAAAATTTATAAATAAAAAAATAAAACATTATGGCAACAAAAGAATTTTTTCCCGCAATCGGGAAAATCAAGTTTGAGGGAAAAGAGAGTAAAAACCCGCTGGCATTTCGTTATTACGATGCCGAAAAGGTGGTGTATGGCAAGAAAATGAAGGACTGGTGCAAGTTCTCGATGGCTTGGTGGCACACGCTTTGTGCCGACGGCGGCGACCCGTTTGGTCCCGGCACCAAATCATTTCCGTGGTCACAGGGTGCTTCTGCATTGGAAATTGCGAAGCAAAAACTTGACGCAGGGTTTGAATTTATGCAAAAAATCGGCATCAATTACTATTGCTTCCACGACACCGACCTGATTGCAGAGGGCAATTCTATCGAGGAATACGAAGCCAATGTGAAAGCCATCGTGGCCTACGCGAAGCAAAAACAAGCCGAAACAGGCATCAACCTGCTTTGGGGCACGGCTAATGTGTTTGGCAACAAACGCTACACCAATGGCGCGGCAACCAACCCCGACTTCGACGTGGTGGCACGCGCTGCCGTGCAAATCAAAAACGCGATTGATGCCACCATCGAACTTGGCGGACAAAATTATGTGTTCTGGGGCGGTCGCGAAGGCTATTATTCGCTGCTGAACACCAATATGAAGCGCGAAAAGGCACATTTGGCACAAATTCTGACCATCGCCCGCGATTATGCACGCTCCAAAGGCTTCAAAGGCACATTCCTGATTGAGCCTAAACCGATGGAACCGACTAAACATCAATACGATGTGGATTCGGAAACCGTTATCGGCTTCCTGCGCGCACACGGTTTGGACAAGGATTTCAAACTGAACATTGAGGTCAATCACGCCACATTGGCGGGTCACACGTTTGAACACGAACTGCAAGCCGCCGCCGATGCCGGTCTGTTAGGCTCTATCGACGCCAACCGCGGCGATGCTCAAAACGGCTGGGACACCGACCAATTCCCCATCGACATCAACGAACTGACACAGGCGTGGTTAGTTATCCTGCAAGCCGGCGGCTTGGGCAATGGCGGCACGAACTTCGATGCCAAAACGCGCCGCAGTTCCACCGATTTGGACGACATTTTCATCGCCCACATCGCCGGTATGGACGCATTCGCCCGCGGTTTGGAAACCGCAGCCGCTATCTTGGAAAAATCGCCGTACAAAAAAATACTCACCGACCGCTACGCCTCGTTCGACGCAGGCGAAGGCAAAAAATTTGACGAAGGCAAAGCCTCGCTCGAAGACTTGGTGGCGTATGCCAAAAAGAACGGCGAGCCGAAGCAAATCAGCGGCAAGCAGGAACTTTATGAGGCGATAGTTAATATGTACATCTAAATCAATTAAAAATTAAAAATTAAAAATTACGGCATTTGTTCGTAATTCGTAATTTTTAATTTTTAATTCTTAATTTTTAATTATGAAGAGAGAATATAATTTGGCGTATATCGTCAGTATCACTTTGGTGGCGACCCTTGGCGGATTGCTGTTTGGGTATGATACGGCTGTGATTTCGGGGGCTGAGAAGGGCTTGGAGGGATTTTTTCTTCAAGCGACCGATTTTGCTTACACGAAAGGTTGGCACGGCTTCACGGCTGCCAGTGCGCTGATTGGATGCGTGCTGGGGGGTGCCATTTCGGGGATTTTTGCCTCGCGCTTTGGGCGGCGCAATTCGTTGCGGATTGCTTCCGTGCTGTTTTTCCTGTCGGCGTTGGGGTCTTACCATCCCGAATTTCTGTTTTTCGAGGAGGGCGCAGCCTCTTTGAATTTGCTGGTTGCCTTCAACCTGTATCGCATTTTGGGCGGTATCGGCGTGGGGTTGGCTTCGGCGATTGTGCCGATGTACATTGCGGAAATTGCGCCCTCGAACATTCGGGGCACGCTGGTTTCCTGCAATCAGTTTGCCATTATTTTTGGTATGCTGGTCGTGTATTTTGTCAACTATCTGATTTTGGGCAACCACGTCAATGACGTTTCCGACCCCTGGGTGGTTTCCACCGGCTGGCGGTATATGTTTGGCTCGGAGGCTTATGTGGCAGCCGTGTTTGGGTTTTTGCTGTTTTTTGTGCCGAAAACGCCGCGCTATTTGGTGCTGATTGGGCAGAATGTGCAGGCATTGACCGTATTGACGAAAGTGAACGGCACAGCGAAAGCCAAAGAGATTTTGTCTGAAATCGAAGCCACGGCGAAGGAAAAGACGGAAAAACTGCTTACTTATGGTGCGACAGTGGTGGGTATCGGCATTTTATTGTCGGTATTCCAACAAGCCATTGGTATCAATGCCGTATTGTATTTCTCGCCGCGTATCTTTGATAGCGTTGGCGTGGATGGAATGATGGGCACGGTTATTATGGGAATCATCAATATTGTGTTTACCGTTGTGGCTATTCTGACGGTTGATAAATTCGGACGGAAACCGTTGTTGATAATTGGTTCTATCGGCATGGCTGTTGGTGCTTTCGCCGTCGCGATTTTCGACCATTCTCATGTGTCGGGATTACTTCCGGTGATTGCCATTATTGTTTACGCAGCATTCTTTATGATGTCGTGGGGTCCTGTATGCTGGGTGCTGATTTCAGAAATTTTCCCGAACACGATACGTGGTCAGGCAGTTGCTATTGCCGTAGCATTCCAATGGGTGTTCAATTTCATCGTATCCTCGACTTTCCCCGGATTGTATGCTTTCAGTCCGATGGTTGCCTATGGCTTATACGGAACAGTATGTGTCATTGCAGCACTGTTTGTATGGAAATGGGTGCCCGAAACGAAAGGGAAGACGCTGGAAGATATGAGCAAACTTTGGAGGAAATAAATATTACTCAATTTAAGTATATATGAAAAAGATTTTTTTAGTGTTAAGTTTTGCCGCCATGTTCACATCTTGTAGTTTGACTACGGTGGACGGCGACGAGTGTGCGGTGTTTGTGAAGAAGCCGTGGTTTTTCGGCTCAGGAGGGGTTAGCAGTTCGGTTCTGCTTGAAGGCAGTGAGTGGGCAGCATGGACGACAGACAATGTCAAGTTCAAAACCTCTCCTGTGAAGTATGAAGAGAAGTTTGACGATGTGTTTTCTGACGACGGCACCCCTGTGGATTTGCAGGCGAACTTTATCTTGCAGGTAGATGCTTCGCAGGCTTACATTCTGCTTAAGAATTACGGAGCGGATTGGTACAGCAATGTGGTGAAGGAAACAGGGCGCAAGTATGTGCGTGACCGCATCTCGCAGCGTGAGTTCTACAAACTGTTGTCAGACCGCGAAATCTATGATGAGATTGAGTCCGATGTAATAGAAAAAACCATTGCCTATTTCAAAACGCTGAATGAAGCCAAACCGTTCCCTGTAAAAGTGGTGAATGTAGTGTGCGACAGAGCACGTCCCAACTTGGCTGTCATGGAGGAAATCGACAAAACGGCTTCCAATATTCAGGCAAAGAAAACGGAAGAAGAAAAGTTCAACATGCAGGTCGCCAGAGAGAAATCAGAGAAGCAACGCGCAATGGCAGACAGGGCTTATCGCACAAACTTGGGATTGTCGGGGCAAGAGTTCATCGCCCTGAAAGCATTGGACATCGAACGCGAAAAAGTTGAGATGGTACGTGGACGTGAAAACGTCAATGTGGATATTCTGATGGGAAACGCTGCTAACTTTTGGGATATAAAAAATGGTCGCTGATGGCAATAAACCATAAGAAGGGATGGTAAAAACGGCATAAGTTATTCTAAATGAGTAACTTTGCGGCAAACAATTTGTTTTTAGGCAAGTCATTGATAATCAATCACTTTGGCGAGATTATGTTTTTGGGAAATAGACATTACAACAACTTTCAGAGTGGAATAATATCAGTACAAAAAGTGTCAGCCGCTATTTATCAAAAATACGGACAACACGTATCATAACCTCTGTCTGATAAGGATGCGCGCAAGAAAAAGATATTATGGCGCAAATTTGCGCGCCAATACGCAAAAATCATAATTCAATTTTTTTTATTACCTTTGCAGCGAATTTAAACACAAAAGAGATATGCAATTAACAGCAAGATTACAGCAAATTTTGCCTGTGGTGACGGGGCAAGGTCAGAATGGCGAATGGCGGCGACAGGAATTTATCGTGGAAACGGACGGGCAATACCCTAAAAAGGTCTGTTTCAGTTTCTTCGGCGACCGCATCAATATAGCCCAATATGCACCGGGAACTGTGTTGGCAGTGGATTTTGACCTCGAAAGCAGGCAGGGCAACAGCGGCGGATGGTTTACCACGGCACGTGCGTGGAAAGTGGAAGTGGCGGGAGCCGCAGGAACCGCACCACAGCAGGGTTACAGTGCACCGCAACCCGCCTACAATGCGCCACAGCCCGCCTACGGCGGCGCGCCGCAACCCGCTTACAGTGCACCTC
>BNTR01000069.1 GCA_025996755.1 Bacteroidia bacterium | reverse complement strand
AATCCTTTGAAAAGGAGGGGGAATGCCTTTTCAAAGGATTTTCAATGGGGGCAAATTTAATTGTATAAAAAAAATGGACATTAAAAACATTTCCGGGAGTAGAGTTGGTTTTGTCGAAGGGGACAATATCAAGGACAATTATGGTAATAAGATAGGCTATGTGGATGGCAATCAGATTAGAGATGCGTATGGTCAAAAAGTTGGCTATATAGATGGTGAGAATTATATTATGAACACCTCCGGCAACAGACTCGCTTATGTAGATGGTGAGAATTACATCAAGGACATTTCCGGTAGCAGGCTTGGTTTCCTTGATGGTGGTGGTACTAAACTTCAAAAATGTGCAGCGGGGCTGGTGCTGTTGGGGATTCTTGCTTATTCTAATGATAGCGGTAGCTCATACAGCAGCAGTGGTTCCGGTAGTAGCGAAAAGAAAAGCGGTTGCCTTGGCTGGATACTTGCATTTTTTGTCTGGCTGCCGTTTGGTGGAAAAATTTGTGCCCTCATTGGCATTGCCTTACCAATCGTAGACGCTATCATCAACCAGTCTTACAACAATATTCTCTTTATAATACCTTTTGGGTTCCTTGTAGGTGCCGGTATCGGCTCTCTTGGTAATTTCGTCATTCCCAAACTGTCTAAGGCGGGAAAACTTGGAACACTTATCGGTGCTGTCGTCATCGGCGTATCCTTCGGTGTCAGTACTGGAGACATCATTTTTGCTACCGCTTTTGGTTCAATCGCAGGTGCGATTATTGGTGCTATAATCGGCTCTATCGTTGGGTTCATAATGAAACTTACGAAAAAGGGAAAATAGTGTGTGGTACGCCTCAGTTCATCTGAATGTTCTTAACCAAACGTTATAGAACTGTTTGGTAAGTTAGTGAATTATGGCTACCTTTGCAAAATAAAAAAATATAAAAATGAGATAGAAAAAGAAAAATTGGAAAAGCGTTAACTGCGCGATGGTCTCCGAAAAGTAGAAGTTTTGAACGACCACGTTACAAAGTTAGTTTAACACTCACGTCCGCGCGACGTGGGCTAACTTATTGTAATGTGGGTATTCTACAACCTCGGAGACCATAAGAACAGTCCACGTTTTTTATGCACTCTGCGGACGAAATGGAGGAAACAAACACATTACACATTGGCAAGGTCATCAAACAGAAGATGAAAGAGCGGGGAATGCGCGTGACCGACTTTGCCAGGGCGATACATTGCGAACGGAGCAATGTCTATACCTCCATTTTCCGCAGCCAAAGCATCAATACCGAACGCCTGAAAGTGATTTCCGAAGTGCTGCACTACGATTTTGTATCCGAAGTATGCTTCAACCGCCCATCCACCAAAAAATACATCATCCTCCTCGAAGTAAGCGAACAGCAACTCCAAAAATACCTCTCCGACCCCACCCTCCAATATGTGAAAGAAGTGTTGTAAAAAACCACGAAAAGTGTATAAAAATGCCAACAGAAATGCTTGGTAGATAGGGATTTAAGTAGTAATTTTGCCGCCGGTTTTACAGGTTGTCCTATCGGCACAACGGGGAAGGGCGCAATGGTTTGAACGTGGCGCAAAACAAATCAGCCGATATTTGCTCGAATGAATGAGCGGATACGGGAGTGAATAACTTTTTAAATAATAGGAGATTATGAAGACATAAAAGTGGTAATACGCACATTTTAGATTGGAAAAAGTGTTATAGATTAAATTTTGTCCGTGCTTTGTTTATGTGTGTATAGTAGAAGTTCTACTTAGGGCAAAAAAAGATAGGAAAGTTTTGCGAAGCTATCGAAAATAAGAGAGCAAAAAATAAGTGTTTAATAATTGTCCGTTTAAGGAGCGGACGTAAAGCAATTAAAAGAATGAAAACAATTATTGTATCTTGTATTTCAGTTTGTTTAGAGATTGTGCTTGTAGCTGTTATTATAGCAGGTTGTGTTATAGGTTATCGCCTCGCTTACCATGAGTTTAGGGGTATTGTACTTGGTGCACTTGGTGGATTTGTTGTTGATGTGATTTTACTTGGACCTATATGTATTCTTCTTGACATGTGGGAAAATCAAAAACGGATTTGCGCTAACGTAGAAAAGTTTGTGTCCCCTAAAGCGGTAAAAGATGAATTAGAACAAAGGGAAAGGAGGAGCAACAATGGATTATCTTGATAAATTTAAAAAAAATGTAAGAGAAGAAGCTAATTCTAATGATTCAACATTGATTGTGTTTATTATCATTATTTTTGTTATGCATTTTGTGACAACTACAATACAAATGTTCGTTCCAGATTGGTATTTCCAGCCATGGAAGTATGTTCTACATTGTTTCTGGATATTGCAGCCTATTAGTTTCTTATTACCTGCATTAGCCATTAAAAATAAAGGTTTGAGAATTGTTGGCATAATACTCATTATCCTTTTTTGCATTGATGCCGTGAATTCTAATATTGCATCTATGGTAGGCAGTGAAAGATAAAATGAACGAAAATTTGGTAACTACTCAGGTAGTGAATCTGTTGTTTTATAGTTATTTAGTTTGACTGGTACCTGATAGTTACAAAATCAATAAAATAAGGGAATAAGGGAGGGGGAGGGTAATAAATATCCGAGGGCGACTAAGGGCTATCAAGGTCGTTTTGTTAAGGAAATTAGGTAGAAATGAGGTTTAAGAGCCATCCTGTGGCAAGTTTTCATTTGTCAGAACCTTGATTTTCACAAGATTAAGAAGATTTACAGGATTAGAATCGTGTTAATCTTGAAAATCTTGTGAAAATCAAGGTTCGGACAGCAATTTTAAAAAAAGATGGTCGCGGCTTTGTTTTTCAAAATATTTTTGTACCTTTGCGAATAAAATATGAAGCAACGCATTTATATAGATACTTCGGTTGTTGGCGGATACTTTGATAAGGAATTTGCCCGAGATACCGTCCCCTTTTTTGAAAGTGTGATGAATGGGGAACGGATTATTTTAATATCCGACCTGTTAAACAAAGAATTAACTGATGCACCCGCTTTTGTTAGGGATTTGTTAGCGACTATGCCGTCTGATTGTGTAGAATATATATCATCAACTACGGAATCTGACCTTTTGGCTGATAAATACATTGAAGCCAAAGTGGTTGGGAAAACAAGTCGGGATGATTGTCATCATATTGCCCTTGCTACACTTTGTAGAGCCGATGTGTTGGTAAGTTGGAATTTCAAACACATTGTAAATCTTACCCGCATCAATGGCTACAATGGCGTGAATACTTTGCTCGGACATAAATGGATAGAAATAAGAACACCTAAAGAAGTTATGAATTATGAAAACAAGTAAATTGCCCAAGTCTGTGATAATACCGGGTATTATGCAGACATTACGTGAGATTAAGGACAAGATAAGCCTTGAAATGATGGATATGACCACCGAAGAAAGGCTTAAATATCTTGCATCAAATTGAAGATTAAATCCGATTGCTCGCGCGGATTTGCAATCGGTGCGGCATAAGGCAGAAATGAGGTTTAAGAGCCATCCTGTGGCAAGTTTTCATTTGTCTGAACCTTGATTTTCACAAGATTAAGAAGATTTACAAGATTAGAATCGTGTTAATCTTGAAAATCTTATGAAAATCAAGGTTCAGACAGATGTACAGGTCTGTTTGGTAAATTAGTGAATTATGGCTACCTTTGCAAAATAAAAAAATATAAAAATGAAGTAGAAAAATAAAAATTGGAAAAGCGTTAACTGCGCGTGACCGACTTTGCCAAAGCGATACATTGCGAACGGAGCAATGTCTATACCTCCATTTTCCGCAGCCAAAGCATCAATACCGAACGCCTGAAAGTGATTTCCGAAGTGCTGCACTACGATTTTGTGTCCGAAGTGTGCTTCAACCGCCCATCCACCAAAAAATACATCATCCTCCTCGAAGTAAGCGAACAGCAACTTCAAAAATACCTCTCCGACCCCACCCTCCAATATGTGAAAGAAGTGTTGTAAAAAACCACGAAAAGTGTATAAAAATGCCAACAGAAATGCTTGATAAATAGGAATTTAAGTAGTAATTTTGTCGCCGATTTTATAGGTTGTCCTATCGGCACAACGGGGAAGGGCGCAATGGTCTGAACGTGGCGCAAAATAAACAAATAGCGTTCCAAAATAAAGAATTTGAAAGGGTATTCTCCCTCCTTTTCAAAGAGTTAGCAACGGGGGCAAATTTAATTGTATAAAAATTATGAAATTTATGAGAAAGACATTTAGTTTGATAACGATGGTCGGCGTAGTGCTGACATTGGGTATGGTGTCGGTTGGTTGCAATGACACAACGGAGCCGCCACAATGCACCGTATCGTTTACCCCCGGTCGTGGGGATGGTTCGCCCGTAAACCAAACGGTTGATGTGGGAACACTTATCAACCTGCCTAATCAGGGAAACATGACGGCACCAGTCGGAGAAACATTTGATGGGTGGAAAGACGGCGGTGGTACGCCATATCAGGTCGGGGACAGCTATACCGTAACGGCGAATGTGCTATTTACCGCGCAGTGGAAAACCGAGTCTGTCCTCCCTGCGGGTTATACGGTAAGCTATAACGCCAACGGCGGAAGCGGCACGCCGCCAGCATCACAAATAGTAGCTTCCGGCGTAAGTGTGTATGTTGCCGGGCAGGGCGATTTGTCTTATGCGAAGAAAATATTTAGCGGGTGGAATACCAATGCTGACGGTACGGGAACAACATACGCCGCAGGAGCATCCCTGACCCTTACCGCCGATATTACGCTGTATGCGCAGTGGGTAGATGAATCGGTACCGACCTATACCGTAACCTACAACGCCAACGGCGGAAGCGGCACGCCGCCGACATCACAAACAGTAGCTTCCGGCGTAAATGTGTATATTGTCGGGCAGGGCGATTTGTCTTATACAGGAAAAATCTTTAGCGGGTGGAATACCAATACTGATGGTTCGGGAACAACATATACCGCAGGAGCATCCCTGACTCTTACAACCAATACTACGCTGTATGCGCAGTGGGTAGGTGAATCCTATACCGTAACCTACAACTCCAACGGTGGAAGCGGCACGCCGCCAACATCACAAACAGTAGCTTCCGGCGTAAATGTGTATATTGCCGGGCAGGGCGATTTGTCTTATACGGGAAAAAACTTTAGCGGATGGAATACCAACGCCGACGGTACGGGGACAACTTATGCCGCAGGGGCATCTCTGACCCTTACTGTCAATACTACGCTGTATGCGCAGTGGAAAACCGACGATGACGGCGGCGGTATTGAGTTTCGCGCAAACGAGCGTTATCAAACCGAACCGGAGGCAAATCCGCCCGTAGTATCTGCACTTAACCTTGGGACGAGTAAATACTTTACGGTCTATCTGGGTAAAGTGTTGAATGTACCGGTTATATGGCAAGACACGTATTGGTACAGAGGCACGGGATACCCGAATCCTACATGGAGTTTTTCAGAGGAACAATCGGAACAGTTTACTGAAACGGAAAGTGCCTCACAGCTTAATTCTAATGCAGTAAGTAAGGGTAGTTCTCAAGAAAACGGCGTAGAAACGAGCGCAGGCTTCTCAATTAAAAATAAAATCACAGCCGGAATTGAAGTCGGAGGGTTCGGTGTAAAAGCAAAGGCAGAAGCCAGCTTGGAAACAGCCATAGAAGCAAATGTCGCCAAACATTGGTCAACGACCTCAAGTCATTCGGTAACAGATATATCAGAAGTGTCAAAGACTTTTGAAACCTCAAAGACCAAATATAAGGCATCCAGTAAATCGCTGTCCTATACTTTTGGAGTAAATGGGGAGGTACCCGGAGATTATCGATATACCTTATTTAAAACATGCGACGTGTATGTAACGGTTGTTTTTGATGCAACAAACAAGCTGATAGCGAGATATACAACAGTGCTTGCCCGCCCTGAAGAGTATTACGGTTTCGATTATAGCGAACATGGTGCAGGATTCAAAAAAACCGGAGACGGAGATTTGCTAACGCTGACGGATGATTATATTCAATATTTATCCACGCGCTCTACAACTGATATTCCCATTGAGGATGACCCCGATCTCCCCCCAACTCCTCCCATAGATCCCCCCATAGTGCTTCCGCTGGATGTTTGGGGTGGAAAACTATCGTATTCCTACAAAGTACTCTCCGCAGGAACCATATCTTACTCCTTAACAGGAGGCGGTGCAGGTGGAGCCGGAGGGGCTGCACTAAGGGATGTATCCTGGTGGTATTGGTGGGACACCAAATCCAAAGTAGACGTGGGATGGTCCCTTGATGGAGGTCCGACAAACTTGCTTTTAAATGGAACAAAGATAAATAGTGCTAACGGAGGTGTAGGTGTAAATGGACCTGATCACACTGCAGATAGCGATGCCCCATGGAAAAGCAATGGCGTAAAAGGGAATGATGGAAAAACTATAAGTGGTACGCTGTCTGTTGCTGTAGGTGATATTATCACTATTGAAGTAGGATGGGGCGGCGGAGGCTCAGGCGGTGTAGCTAACAATGATACCGATAAATCAATCTCTTCCGATTATAATAGTAGTTCTAACCGTGCTGAAAAGACCACCGGCTCCGCAGGCAGTTATTCCGGTACTTCTGCTAATGCCACCCGTGGAGGGGTGGGTGCTATGCACAGTCTTATTTTCCCATCAAGTGATATTTTATCGTATCTTGAAAAGGGGTCAAGTTCGCCTAACTTAAAAGACTCTCCTGAGGCTTTTGGAGGCGATGCTAAAGGAAAAGGAGGAAGTGCTGGACAAGCAAATGAAATCGGAGGAGTGTATGCGTCAGGCGGCGGCGGCGGAGCTGCCGGCGGGTTCATCTTGGACAGTTCAAATGCTAATCTAATGGAAATGGAGTGATTACCGGATATTTAGCAGTTACTAATTGAATTTACCCCGATGCGGGTTTGCAATTGGTGCGGCAACAGAGAACGGTCTGAACCATGATTTTCATAAGATTTTCAAGATTAACAAGATAAAAAATTAACAAACCCATTTTGACACTATCTTGTTAATCTTGAAAATCTTATGAAAATCAAGGTTCAGACAAACTATTTTTCCATTTTGGTGGTATGAAATATGTTTTTTCGCCATTAGTTACACAATCCGGCATGATGCTGTTTACAAATTTGGGTTTATTATTTTCTAAAAATACCACTTTACCTTTGCGCGTATTCATATTCTTTCGCAACTCCACACTGGTAATGGTGGGTGGAAAATAAACTCTTATTTTTTTGTTGGGATAGTTTTTCTGAATAAATTCAATAGACGGTAACAAGTCGCTATCCCCGCTCACAAGCACCAAAACATCGGTTTTGTCTTGTACGCAATCGCCAATCATGCGAATTGCAATAAAACACATTATACATTAAAAAAAAGCCACTAAAAAGTGGCTTGGATCCATTCGCTAAAGAATGGAGGGACTTTTAAAAGTACCGCAAAGGTACAACAAATTTTTGTAACTACCAAATGTTTTTTAGCAATGTGGAAAATTTTTACTACCTTTGTGCCCACAAAAATATAAAAAAGATGACTGAAATAAAGAAAGAAACAGGAACATTCAAGGTGAAAACCGGCTTGGCAGAGATGCTGAAGGGCGGGGTTATTATGGATGTTGTGAATCCGGAACAGGCGAAAATCGCTGAGGAGGCGGGGGCTGTTGCCGTGATGGCGTTGGAGCGCGTGCCTTCGGACATTCGCGCTCAGGGGGGTGTGGCGCGTATGTCGGACCCCGAAATGATTATTGGCATTCAAAAGGCGGTGTCTATCCCCGTGATGGCGAAGGCGCGTATCGGACATATCGTGGAAGCCCGCGTGCTGGAAGCGTTGGACATTGATTTTATCGACGAAAGCGAGGTTTTGACCCCTGCCGATGATGTTTATCATATTTTGAAATCCGATTTCAAGGTGCCTTTTGTGTGCGGAGCGCGCAATTTGGGCGAAGCCCTGCGCCGCATTGGCGAAGGTGCGGCGATGATTCGCACCAAGGGCGAAGCCGGCACGGGCGACGTGGTGGAAGCCGTGCGCCATTGCCGTCAGATGACCGACGACATCCGGCGCGTGGTGGGTGCCTCCGAGATGGAACTGATGACCATTGCCAAAGAGTTTGGCGCGCCTTACGAACTCGTCCAACAGGTGAAGAAATTGGGTCGTCTGCCGGTGGTGAATTTTGCTGCCGGTGGCGTGGCAACGCCTGCCGATGCGGCTCTGATGATGGTTTTGGGCTGCGACGGCGTGTTCGTTGGCTCCGGCATTTTCAAATCCGACAACCCCGCCAAACGGGCAAAAGCCATCGTGGATGCGGTGGCGCACTATAATGATGCCACCAAGATTGCGGATGTTTCCAAAGGTTTGGGCGAGGCGATGCGCGGTCAGAGCGTGGCTCAGATGGACGACAAGGACAAATTAGCGGGTCGCGGCTGGTAGATGAAAATAGGTATTTTAGCATTGCAGGGAGCGGTGCGCGAACACCGAAATATATTAACTCGGTTGGGTGCAGAAACGGTTGACGTTCTGTACGCAACCGATTTAGTTGGTATAGACGGGCTGGTGCTGCCGGGCGGCGAGAGCACCACAACGGGTAAATTGCTGGAACGCAACAACTTATTGGCTCCGATTGCCGAATTGGGACGCGCGGGATTGCCGATTTTTGGCACCTGCACAGGGATGATTTTACTGTCGAAGCACATCATCGGCAGCGACCAGCAGCGGTTGGGATTGATGGACACGTATGTGGAGCGCAATGCCTTTGGCAGGCAATTAGCAAGTTTCGAGGCGGAGATGCCCATCCCCGTTTTAGGGGAAAAACCCTTTCCGTGTGTGTTTATTCGCGCGCCCTACATCGAAAAAGCGGATGCCAACGTCACGCCTCACCTTTACGCCGACAACAAAATTCTTTTTGCCGAGCAGGGCAATCTCTTAGCCGCCGCTTTTCATCCCGAATTGACGGATGATGCGCGGGTGCATCGCTATTTTTTGCAAAAAATAGGGTAATGTTATCTGCGTTGACAAATGGTTTAAAGTTGCAAGGGATAACTTCGCAGTCACCCCTTACCCATTTAACCAAAACCTTAACTATGAAAAAATTTTACGTTTTTCACCCACAAAGGTAGTGCCTTTTTTTGAATCTGCAAGCGTTTTTGCAAAAAATTATGGTTAAATAAAGTTAAATAATAAAAAGAGTGAAAAAAATCTTCATTGAAACTTACGGATGTCAGATGAATGTCGCTGATAGTGAGGTAGTTAGCGCAATTATGCAAATGGACGGTTTCGAGCCGACCGAAAGCATCGAAAATGCCGATGTGATTTTCATCAACACCTGCTCGGTGCGCGACAATGCCGAGCAGCGCGTCATCGCCCGCTTGCAGTTTTTTCAGTCGCTGAAAAAGAAGCATAAATCGCTGATTATAGGTGTGTTAGGCTGTATGGCAGAGCGTGCCAAAGAGGCATTGATAAGTGAGCATCACGCCGATTTGGTGGTGGGTCCGGATGCCTACCTCGACCTTCCCAACCTGATTGGAGCCGTGGAGCAGGGCGAGAAAGCCATCAACGTGGAACTTTCGACGACGGAGACCTATAAAGACGTGATTCCGCTCAAACTGTCGGGCGTGAAACTGTCGGGATTTATTTCCATCATGCGCGGCTGCAACAATTTTTGCACCTACTGCATCGTGCCCTACACGCGCGGGCGCGAACGAAGCCGCGAGCCGGAAAGCATCCTCAACGAGTTGCGCGCACTGCGGGAGCAGGGCTATCACGAAGTAACCCTGCTGGGGCAAAACGTCAATTCCTACCATTGGGAGGCGATTGATTTCCCCAAATTATTGGCGATGGTTGCAACGGAGGCACCCGCTATGCGGATTCGCTTCACAACTTCGCACCCCAAAGATATGAGCGACAACACGCTGCGGGTGATTGCCGCACACGACAATCTGTGCAAGAGCATCCACCTGCCCGCACAGTCGGGCAGCAGCAAAATTCTGAAAGCGATGAACAGAAAATATACGCGCGAATGGTATCTCGACCGCATTGCCGCCATCCGCCGCCTCGTGCCGGACGCGGCGATTTCCACCGATTTGTTTTGCGGTTTTCACTCCGAAACGGACGACGACCACCGCGAAACCCTCTCCCTGATGCGTGAAGTGAACTTCGACGCGGCATTTATGTTCAAATATTCGGAACGCCCGGGCACGTATGCCTCGCAACACCTCCCCGACGATGTGCCCGAAGACGTGAAAATTCGCCGCCTCAACGAAATCATCGCCCAACAGTTGGAATCATCGCTGCTGCGCAACAGGGAGGACATCGGAAAGACGCGCGAAGTGCTTGTAGAGGGCTTTTCCAAACGCTCCCGCGAGCAACTTTTTGGGCGCACCTCACAAAATAAAGTCGTGATTTTTGATAAAGGCAGCCACCGCGTGGGCGATTTGGTGACGGTGGTGATTACGGATGCCTCGTCGGCAACGCTGTTTGGCACCCCTCGTGAGGGGGCGAAATGAGCACCGTCGCCGCCGTCAGCACAAATTCATCCGCCACAAGATACTGTACAGTGAATTTGCGCTGCTCGTTCGTGTACGTTTCGTGTGCAGAGAGCGTCGCCCAAGCGTTCAGGACAGGCTCAAACGGATGGATATGCAGTTGCGACTGAAATTCAATGTCGGGCGCATCCAACAACTTGAAAAGCGTTTCTTTGGCAGACCAATGGAGCAGCAAATGCAGAAGCGGCTGCGCGGCAGAGAGATTTTTTTCTTCCTCCGCGCTCATAAACCGGTGGCGGATTTTTTCCACGCGCGGCGAGATATATTCAATATCCACCGCCACAGGGTGCGTAGGGCAGGCAATGACGGCGGCATAGCCTTTGGTGTGGCTGAAACTGATGAAATGGGATTTATCCGTCAAATACGGTTTGCCCGACGCCATATAAGCGATTTCTTTTTCTTCGCCGAGCAGTTCTTTGAGCAGCACGCGGCAAGTCAGCCATTCGCGCTGCCGATTGTCCGACGACATCGCCTCCGGCAGGGCAGTGTGCTCCAATTGCGCCAACAGTTCGTCGCGCGATTGCGTGATGGGTGCCGCGTGTAAAGCCACCCCATTGGTCTCTCTGCGTCTGTAATTCATAGATAATTACGCCCCCTTTTTACTAATAAAACCATTGAAACTAAAATCCTCGTTTAATTCTTCCCAATGGATTCCTATGTTGTTATATTCAAAATTTGCTCGTTGTTCCGGTGTTGCATGGCGCATGCGAACAGGCTCGTGGTCGTTGCTAAAAAACATAAATCGCAATCCGAAAAACACGAAAATCGCCGGCATGATGCTTTGTTTTAAAATTTATTCTACAAAAGTACAACATTTTTTTCAATCCGCCAAACAAATTTGAAAATTATTAATAATTGAACTTACCCATCTTCCCTCACCCAGCGGCTCAAAGTGCGCTCAGCGCGGCTAAACTCCGCGCCGATTTTCACCACTTTCCGCTCTCCGGCACTGTATGGGATGAGGTAGCCTTTGTCGTCAATCTGCGCAAGTGCCTCTTCGGCGGTGGCATTCTCGGCGAGCTTAAATTCAAAAACATAGATGGTGTCTTTCAACCAAACCACCATATCGGCGCGACCTGCGGCACTTTTGACCTCCGTTTGCACAAATTGCCCCATCAATTTGAAAAGCAGATAAAAAGAAGTTTGGTAATCTTTTTCCGATTTGTTGCTTAAATCATTAGGAATGTCAGCAAAAAAAGCGCGAAGCCGGGTCATAAAGCCGTCCACATTGGCAGCCATTAAGTCTTTTACGAAACTTGAAGCAATAAAACCGGAATTTTGTTGTGCAACAGGCGAATATATGCGTTGTAATTCGTCCAAAAAACCATATTTCACTTCTTCATTTGGGAAGCCCAAACGGTATTCATTGAATAATTGGTCAAAATCTTTGATAGTAAGATACCCGGTTTGATAGAGCAACGGAAGCGGATTTGTATCTCCGGCACGATAATCGGCAATCGCAGGCACTGCAATAGTAACATCGCTTTCAAGGTCAGGAATATCAAAATTGGCTTCTTTGAGCATTTTTACAAGAAAAGTGGGCGTGCCGGTCGAAAACCAATAATAACGCAAGGCGGCACTTGAAAATGTATTCAGCAGGCTGAAAGGATTATATATTCCCTCCGTATTTTCACAAAAATGGTAACCATCGTACCGCTTTTTGAGTTCGGCAAGCATTTCTTCGTAAGATAAATTCAGGTCTTTTGCCAATGAGTTGATTTCGGGTTCAAAATTAGCAATCAATTCTGTTTCAGAAATGCCACATACACCGGCAAAATATTTACTCATGCTAATGTCCTGCAACTGATTCAATTGACTGAAAATGCTTACTTTGGAAAACTTGGTGATTCCGGTGAGCAGCAGAAACCGCAAATAGGGGTCGGCGGTTTTGAGCACGCCGTAGAAACCGCTCAATGCCTCGCGGATTTGTTCGTGAAGTTCAGGCTTATCTAATGTGCTGGTGAGCGGCTTGTCGTATTCATCAATAAGCACCACCACCCGCTTTTTTGTTTTTTCATAAGCACGGCGCATTAAACCTGCCAAACGGGTAGAAAATGTGCCTTCTGAATCCTCTTTTCCCCATTGCGATTCTAAGAGGGTGAGTTGTGCATTGAGAACATGTTCCAAATCTGAAAATTGGGCATAGCTCCCAAGATTCAAATCCAGATGAAACACCGGATATTCCACCCAATCCTTCTCCAAATCGGCGATGGCAAGCCCTTCAAAAAGTTCCTTCTTGCCCTGAAAATAGGCTTTGAGCGTGGAGAGAAAAAGGCTTTTTCCAAACCGGCGCGGGCGACCCAAAAAGTAGGGACGCCCCTCATTGACAATGCGATAAAGATAGGCGGTCTTGTCCACATATAGGAAACCATCCTGACGCAAGCTCTCAAAATCCTGAATGCCAATCGGCAATTTTCTGCTGAAATCCATATTGTTTATTTTTTAGATACGACAAAGGTAATAAAAATTAGCTAATTTGCCAATTCGGAAAAAGTGGCTAAAAAATAATTTCGCGCGCTATGAAAAATAGTTTGTAACTTTGCAGGGCAAAAAGACAGAGAAAAATGGGACGAAAAAAGTTGGAACGCCCGGCAGTAGATAGCTTGTTTTTGACAGTATCGAAAATGTTGGTACCGGAATTTATCTTGGCGGATTTTGATATTTACGGAGCGCAAGAGTTTAGGGACAGGTGGGTGATAGAGATGCGCGAGAAAGCGGGAATAATACCCAAAGAGTTGCAGGGGATAAGCGACGAAGTTGTCTTCGATGGCTATTGCGCGCCGATAGACACACTTAGCCACAGTTTTGTGTGTAAACCGATTTATTTGCGGATTTACCGACGGCGTTACAAGCGCAGTAAACAAGCTATTCATTACAGCAATGTCTACGATTTTACGCTCAAAGGCATGAAAATGGTACCTGAGATGGGATTTTTTTTAAAAGAAGAAGATTGAAGAGTCCCCGGTGAACATCGCCACCGTAGCACGTATGTTTTGTATTCTACCCCAGACACTTACCTATTGGTATCGCCATTATTTGAGCGATTATCAGTCAGATAAAGCATCCGGGAAATGGCATCCCAAAACACTATACGATGTGGATGAGGAAACGGGCGAGATATTTACCGAACTCCCGCTGTATGTTTTTAAGCCGGAAAACATCGGTGAGCAGATGTGTATTGATGATAAAGGCATTGCTCATGAGGGTTTTACGATACTGAGCAATCATCAAACGGGCAAAATGGCGATGATGCTCGAAAGCACCAATGGCAAGGATGTGGAAGCCGCTTTGGGTTTATTTGGCGACACTTTGGATAAGGTAAAAAGCATCAGTAGCGATATGGCTGCCACTTATTTGAAAGCATGCCGATTGCTATTGCCAATGGCACAAGTAGTTATAGACAAGTTTCATGTGATGCAATACGTCTATGGCGCGATAGAAGAAGTGCGCTTGCGGATAAAAAAAGAGCTGATGGCGCAATTGTCAAAAGGTAAAACAAAAACCGAAAAAGACACGGAAATACTCGCCGATTTAGAGCAATTAAGGCATTGCAGGCATGCTTTGAGCCAGCCGCCTGATAAATGGAGTGAGACCGGAACTGCACGTATGGACTACTTATTCCAAAAATATCCGGAGATAAAAACGGCATACGACCTCGGTCAAGATTTTAGAAATTGGTACGATATAAGCAACCGGGAAAAAAATAAAATATTCATTGAAAGAGATTTGCGAAACTGGTACTATAAAGTGGAAGATACAAAAATAGAAGAATTTAAGTCGGTCGGTGGATTCAACTTCTAAGTGCGACAAAAAGTTCTACAAAGATAGATAAAAAACTTCAGTTGGAGACTTAAAGCCGAGTTTTTCTCTTGGACGGCTATTTATCTTCTTCTGTATCAGTTTAATATAA
>BNTR01000068.1 GCA_025996755.1 Bacteroidia bacterium | reverse complement strand
CTAACACTGTCATTGTACCTTCGGGATATTTTTCCCAAAAATCAGTAACTCTCCCTTTCCTCACCGGCGCGGGGCTGCTCTGCTCTGCGCTCACTTCTTTTGTTGCTTTCGCTACTGTTGTTGCCATAATTTTACATTTTATGTTATTAATTTTCTGCAAAGGTAATGCAAATTTTTGAATTGGCAAACGTTTTTGGCAATTATTTTAGAAATTCCCCACAGCCCTTCACTATAGACGGCACGCTGCCAAAGGGGCACACCTATCAGTTTTGAAAAAATAAATTCTAAAATTACCGAAATGGTTGAAAATTCAAAAAAATACATTACCTTTGCAATGTCATTTGACAAATGCAAAAGAAATGGGAACTAAAGAACTTTTAGAATTTGAAGCAAAAGGCTATGTTGAGGGGCGTAATATTGTGCCACCCACATCTGTTACGCCAACGCATCGCGGTCACGCCAATAAAAAGCAAAAAAGACACTATGCAAGCCTATAAAACGGCACAAAGATTTCAGAGGCGGGGATAATATCGCTGCCTGTTTCAGAATAAATTTGTATCTTTGCAAAAATATTATTATTATGCCTCTAATTTCAATGTTTTGGGGAATGCTTATCAAGATGTATTATGCTCCGGGAGAGCATAATCCTCCGCATATTCATGTTGAGTATCAAGAGTTTGAAGCTTCTTTCAATATTCGAACCGGTGCAATTGATGCCGGGAAAATGCCTCGCCGCCAAACTCGTCTTGTTCAGGCTTGGATAGAGATACATAGAGAAGACCTATTGGCAGATTGGAAGTTATGCCAAGATGGTTTGGAACCGATGAAAATAGAACCCTTAAAATAGAACGTGATGTATTACATAGGAGTAAAAGAAGTTGAGCCTCAGAGTGATTACACATTGCTTTTGACCTTTGAAAATGGTGAGCAACGTAAATTTGATATGAACCCATATCTAAATATTGGTCCTGTGTTTTGGGCATTGAAAGACCCCGATATGTTCAACACGGTTAGGGTTTGCTCAAAAACTGTAGCATGGGCAAATGAGGTTGATTTAGACCCCGAAATGCTTTATCCAAATAGTACCCAACTTGTATGAAGCTAAACAACAAGACATACAATCCCGATACACCGCTCCACGTGCTGAACGGAATTAATCTCGAACTACGGTTTGAGGCAGGTGAAGATATGGGGGATTTTATGGATGGTGCTACGGCAAGAGTCATCAAGCCACCCCACTCGTTGGAAAACGCTGTTAATTTGATGGCTGATGAGTATAGAAGAAACAAGGAATTAACCGAATTTACTCAATTAGACGATGCCGCTTTCTATGGTGGGGCATAATTAAAAGCCTCGATAGATATAAATGTCAGGGCAAACGCATCTTAATTTGTATCTTTGCGGGGAAAAATAAAATGATTATCCGCAATCGTGCCACTCAGCTCTCGCTCCTTGTCTGGCAGGAACTAGGCAGAGCACTGCTACACCCCGCAGACGGAAGCCTGCGCCGAACAGAAACTATTTTTTGTTGAAAACAAATTGCAAATCTTGCTTGCGGTAGTGCACAAATTTGCCATCGCTGCTTATGAGGGGGATTTTTTCACAAATGGCTTGGGCTATAATCAGGCGGTCGCTCGGGTCGTTGTGATTTTCTACACGGGCAAGACCGGAAAAAGCAACAAGATGCTCCCGTTGGACATACTTAATCGCCATATTCCATTCCTTTTCAATGGAATCCACAATATCCTGCGCTGTTTTCCATTTCTTTACAATCACTTTCCCTGTTTGGAAAAGATGTATCATTTCTTTAACACTTTCGGAGCTGATGTAAAGCAAATTGGAACAATCATCTATGATGTGATTAACATCCCTTGACAAGGACGGTTTATCTGCAATCATATATATAAATATGTTTGTGTCAATTAGATAGCGCATAAATCATTATTTTAAAACGGCTCTCCTATCTATGATTGTTGCTACTCCTTCGGGATATTTTTCCCAAAAATCCGTAAGCCTCCCTTTCCTTACCGGCGCGGAGCTACTCTGCCCTGCGCTCGCTTCCTTTGTTGCTTTCGCTGCTGTTGTTGCCATAATTTTACATTTTATGTTATTAATTTTCTGCAAAGATAATGCAAATTTTTGAATTACCAAACGCTTTTGCTAATTATTTTTAGAAATTCGCTCAACTGTCGGGAGCGCGTCATGTTTCGGAATTTATAATATAGGCAAAAGGATTGGTTGGGTTCATGCGTCCCAACCAATCTTTTTTCAAGCTCCTGATTACATCACGTAGGCGGGAGTTCTTTATTCATTTTTATAATCGGGGTCAATATGAAGAAAAATTCCACATATAATGTACCAAAAGGGTTCTTTGATACATTCCGACAGAAGTTGCTTTATTCTCAACTATCAGAATTTGAATTCAACACCAATCGAGATTGGGGCTGAACCTCCTGCACCTATATTAAAAGTGGTGTAGCTTGATCCACCTCCATCATACGATGTTGATGAAAAGCCAAGGTTCAGAAGGTTTACCGCGGAGAGCAAATTAACTTTGTCCGACAAAGCGTATTTCACCACAGGAGCAACATTTAGACTAACAGTAGACATCCCTTCAGGAGACCTCACACTGAGGTTGGCTCGTCCCCAAAGGCTCCATTTGTCGGCTTCAAGAAATTTGTAACGACCAAAAGCACCAAACCCCGTGACACTTTCGGTCACTGTTGTTGTTGTTGACCCTCCCGTTCCGTTGCTCGTCGTGGAGGTAACGTCTTGGGACTCATAGCTAAAGTTAATCCCCACTTCTAACTTGTCACTTACGGTGTAGCCAACTTTAGGCGCAAAGGTAAAAGAGGACAATTTGTCACGCGAGCTGTAGTCCAAAGACCCACCAACAAAGAATTGTGCACTTGCAGATACAGTACCCAGTACTGCCGCTGCCATAATTAAAACAATTTTTTTCATATAAAATATTTTTTTTGTTTTGCTCGCCAACCCCAAATGAGCGATTTTTTTAAAATTTTAAAGGAGCATGGGGCTGTTGTAATCTTATTCCACTTAGAGGCTCATCTACTGCCCGCGTAAAAGAATAAGCAACAGCCCCATGCCCCGCGAGAGGCATGGAACGGTTCGCCTACTACCCTTTTTACGCTGAAATTTAGATGATTTCTAAGAAAGGATAATATTATAAATGCTTCTTATAATTTTCCGTACCACAAAGAACGCCGCTTGAACAACATTTGCTCAAATCGGCGACAAAGGTAGGCAATTTTTTTAAACAATTTTCGTATTTTCGCGCCTTTTCAGGTCAAATAACGTTAATCATTCTTAAAATCTGTCAAAATGCGTGCTGTGGGCACGACAATTATGCCTTATTTTGACGTTCACCCCCCGCACTTGGAGAAGCCGCATTGGGTGCATTTTAGGCAGCCTTCGGTGTAGACGAGGGTTTCTTGACCGCAGGTGGGGCATTTTTTGCCTTTGGCTTCTGTGCCTTCGAGGATGTAGTTTTTTAGGGCGCGTTCTACTCCGTTTTTCCATGTGTTGATGGAGTGGTTGTCGAGTTCCAAGCCCTGCACGAGTTTGATTACCTGGTCGACGGGCATGGCGTAGCGCAACACGCCTGATAGGAGTTTGGCGTAGTTCCAATATTCGGGGTCAAATTTGCTGTCTAATCCCTCAATGGTGGTCTTGTAGCCGCGTTTGTTGACGTATTGAAAGTCGTAATGCCGGTTGCCGTCTGCATCCACGCTCTTGAGGATGGTGCCGTTGGTAACGTTTTTGGGTATGTAGATGCCGTCTTCTTCGTCGTATAGACCGGTGAAAATTTCATACGGGCGACCGTTGAGCAGCCCCACAAAGGCAATCCATTTCTCGCGGTTGTTCTGAAAGCGCACGATTTCTGCCTCCAGTTCGCGGGGGCGTTTTGCCACGATGACGGGCGGCTCGTAGCATTCGCAATCCTTGTCTTTGGGTCTGTCGGCAGCCACCAAAACGCCGCTTCGAGAGCCGTCGCGATAGACAGTGCAGCCCTTGCAGCCCGATTTCCACGCCTCGATATAGAGTTGGTTTACAAGCGATTCCTCTGCCTCGTTCGGAAGATTGATGGTGACGCTGATGGAATGGTCAACCCATCGCTGCACGCGCCCCTGCATCTTCACTTTTTGCAGCCAATCGACATCGTTAGCCGTCGCCTTGTAGTAGGGCGATTTCTCAATCAGTTCGTCCAACTCTTCGGGCGAATATTTTTTCGCCGTGGGATAGTTGTTGGCTTCCATCCAATCGACAAATTTGTGATGAAACACGATGTATTCTTCCCACGCATCGCCCACCTCATCGACAAAATCGACTTTCACGGCAACGTCGTTGGGGTTCACCTTCCGCCGGCGCTTGTAAACAGGGAAAAAGACCGGCTCGATGCCCGACGTGGTCTGCGTCATCAGCGAGGTAGTGCCCGTGGGCGCAATCGTCAGACAGGCAATGTTGCGGCGACCGTATTGTTCCATATCAGCCACCATCTTGGGGTCGGCTTTCCGCAAACGGGCAACGAAGGGGTTGTTTTTTTCGCGTTCGGCATCGTAAACCTCGAAAGCACCGCGCTCCTGCGCCATTTTCACCGACGAGCCGTAAGCCGCCAACGCTAGATTTTTCTGCACCTCTTCCGCCGCGTCCGTCGCTTCGGGCGTGCCGTAGCGATGCCCCAGGGCGGCGAGCATATCGCCCTCGGCAGTGATGCCCACGCCCGTGCGCCGTCCTTGCAGGGTTTTGCGGCGAATTTTTTCCCACAGCAGTTTTTCGGCGTTTTTCACTTCTGCCGATTCGGGGTCGTTGTCTATCTTGGCGATTATCTTATCAATTTTCTCCGTTTCCAGGTCGATAATATCATCCATAATGCGCTGAGCCAGAGCCACGTGCTCTCTAAAGAGTGTGAAATTAAACTTGGCTTTCGGCGTAAACGGATTGTCTACATACGAATAGAGATTGATTGCCAGCAGGCGGCAACTGTCGTAGGGACAGAGCGGAATTTCGCCGCAGGGGTTGGTCGAAACGGTGTTGAAGCCCAGGTCGGCGTAGCAATCGGGCAGCGATTCCTTGATAATCGTGTCCCAAAACAGCACGCCCGGCTCGGCAGATTTCCACGCATTGTGAATAATTTTGCTCCAAAGTTCGCCCGCATTGATTTCTTTGGAAGTCGTGGGTGTCTTGCTGTCGATGGGATATTGCTGCTTAAAGGGCTGATTATTAACCACTGCCTTCATAAAATCGTCGGTGATTTTCACGGACACATTGGCACCGGTTACTTTGCCCTCCGACATTTTGGCGTCGATAAACGACTCGGCATCAGGATGTTTCACCGAAACGCTCAGCATCAACGCGCCGCGGCGACCGTCCTGCGCCACTTCGCGGGTGGAATTGGAATAACGCTCCATAAACGGCACCAAGCCGGTGGACGTGAGCGCGGAGTTTTTGACCGGCGAGCCTTTGGGGCGGATGTGCGAGAGGTCGTGCCCCACGCCGCCGCGCCGTTTCATCAGTTGCACCTGCTCCTCGTCGATTTTGATGATGGCACCGTAAGAATCCGCCAAGCCGTTGATGCCAATCACAAAGCAGTTGGAGAGCGACCCCACCTGAAAATTATTGCCAATACCGGTCATCGGACTGCCCTGCGGCACAATATACTTATAGTGGTCGAAGAGGTCAAACAATTCCTGTGCCGACAGCGGATTGGGATATTTCTGTTCTATGCGAGCAATTTCGCCCGCCAGGCGGCGGTGCAACTCGGCAGGGGTTGCCTCAAAAATGTCGCCAGACCCATCTTTCAAGGCATATTTGTTCACAAAAACCTTAGCGGCTAACTCGTCGCCTCTAAAATAATCCAATGAAGCCCGATAAGCCTCGTCAAAAGTATATTTCCTATTTTCCACTGGTGTGTATATTTTTTTTGAGAGCACAAAGTTAAGAATATATTTTAAACTAACCAAATTTTTCAATAAAAAAAATTATATTTCTGATAACTTTTCCAAAATAAATCGCAACCAATTGAATTTCAACAACATAAAATTTTCAAAACACCAAAAAGTTTCCCAAAATGTTTACTTGCAATGAATTAAGATTGCGCTTTTTGAAATTTTTAATGACTATCCGCAAACATACCACTTGGCTTTCGCTTCACCCACGGTTATGCATAATTATCGCCTCTGCGAGGCTAAAAATAGCACCGCAAAAAAAGAATTAACCAAAAAAGTACACATTTTTTTTCAATAATTATTTTTTGTAACTTTGCAGAAATTTTTGCACTGATACACAATGGCTTAGCACCGCCGAATATACGGCAGAATGGTCAGAAAAAATTAAACAACTACGAATATGGATAAAAGAGAGGCTATAAACGTTGCGCGGCAATATGCACAGGCAGTGCGGACGCATTATGGGTCAGGCAGAGTATTTTTGTTTGGCTCGTATGCCAAGGGCAACTACCACGAGGACAGCGACATTGACCTTGCCGTTATCTTTGACGACTACGAAAACGACTTTGACCGCGAACTGGAACTTATGCGGTTGCGTCGCGAAATTGATATTAGCATTGAGCCGCACGCATTCCGCGAGAGCGAATTTACAGCACAAGACCCTCTCGCATACGAGGTATTGAAGTACGGGAGTGAGATAACTTAAACTGGCAGCGTACAGCAAAACAAGGATAGACTAATCATTTTTTCGCCCGTTTCACCCGATTAGTCGAAAAATAGGAATAAACCGCCGGAACAATAAATAGCGTCAGGAACGTGGAAACGACCATCCCGCCAATCACCGACACGCCCATCGCTACGCGGCTGTTGGCTCCTTCGGCATCGGCGAATGCCAGCGGCAATAGTCCCAGCACGGTCGAGAAACTTGTCATCAGGATGGGGCGGAGGCGTTGGGCGGCGGCTCCTTCGATGGCTTCCATTTTGTCGAAACCCTCTTCCTGCCTCTGGTTGGCAAATTCTACTATCAGGATGCCGTTTTTGGCGACCAAGCCGATGAGCATGATGATTCCGATTTGACTGAACAGGTTCATCGTGATGCCGCCTGCGAGCATGAAAGTGAGTGCGCCGGCAATCGCCAGCGGCACGGTGAACATCACCACAAACGGGTCTTTGAAACTCTCGAACTGCGCCGCCAAAATCAGGAATATCAGTATCAATGCCAAGCCGAAGGCGAACATCAGGCTGGACGAACTCTCGCGAAATTCCTTCGATTCGCCCGACAGTGCGGTGCGAAAACTGTCGTCCAGCACCTCCTTGGCTATCTTGTCCATCTCGTCCAAGCCCTCGCCGATGGTTACGCCTTTGGCTAAGCCCGAACTCACGGTGGCGGAGTTGAAACGGTTGTAGCGATAGAGTTGCGGCGGCGACACATTTTCCGACAGTTCCACCAGATTGTCTAACTGAATCATCTCTCCGGTGCTGTTTTTGACATAAATGGACTTCAAATCAAGCGGCTTGTTGCGCTGCTGGCGGTTGATTTCTGCCAAAATCTGGTATTGCTTGCCGTTCATATAAAAATAGCCCATCCGCTGTCCGCTGAGCGCGTATTGGAGGGTTTGCCCGATGTCGCGCGTGCTCACGCCCAGCAGTGCCGCCTTGTCGCGGTTGATTTGCACCTGCGTTTCGGGCTTGGTGAATTTCAGGTTTACGTCCGCCATCTGAAACTTGGGATTTTCCGACACTTTGTTCATAAACTGCGGGATAAATTCCTGCAATTTTGCCAAATTAGGTGCCTGAAGGACGTATTGAATGGGCATCCCGCCGCGCCGTCCGCCAAAAGTGGACTGCTGCTGCACAAACGAGCGCGCCTCCGTCTGCGTCCGCACGGCACCCGAAACGACATCGGCAATCTCCATCTGGCTGCGCTCACGGTCTTTGATGTCGGGCAAAATCAACTGCACGAAGCCTTGCCCCGCGCGGAGAAATCCCGTCGTAGCCACCCTTTCCGGTGCAAGCGAATCGGCAAGCGCGGCAATTTTATCGCCATAATCGCGGTAAAATTCAAACGTGGAGCCTTCCGGCGCACGCATATTGATACTCACCTGCGAGCGGTCTTCCAGCGGTGCCATTTCGGACGGAATTTGCGTCCAAAGCACGGCAATCAGCACCAGCGTGCCTCCGATGATGGGCCAGGTGAGCCAGCGATGCGCCATAAATGAGCCCAAGAGTCGCTCATAGCCATCGGTCAAGCCCTCAAAAAACGGCTCTGTCTTGCGGTAAAACCAGTTTTTGCCCTCCCGTTTCACCAATATTTTGGTCGAAATCATCGGCGTGAAAGTCAGCGCAACAAACGACGAAATCCCCACCGCACCCGACACCACGATGCTAAATTCCTTAAACAGTCTACCCGTCATGCCCTCCATAAACACGATGGGGATAAACACGGCAACCAGCGTGATGGTCGTGGACACAATCGCGAAAAATATCTCTTTCGAGCCTTCGATGCCCGCCTCTTTCGGACTTTGCCCGCGCTCGATGCGCACGTAGATGTTTTCAGCCATCACGATGGCATCGTCCACCACCAGCCCCACCGCCAGCACAACCGCCAACATCGACAGCACATTGATGGAAAATCCCGCAAGGTACATGATGAAAAACGCGCCCACAAGCGACACGGGAATCACCAGCACCGGCACGAGCGTTGCCCGCCAGTCGCGAAGAAAAAGGAAAATAATCACAATCACGAGCAGAAACGCAATGTAAATCGTTTCTTCCACCTCATTGACACTCGCGCGGATAAATTTGGTGTTGTCGAACACAAAGCCCATCTTGACATCCTCCGGGAGGTCTTTTTGCATCTGCTTGACGCGCACCTGCACCTCGTCCGAAATATCAATGTGATTGGCTCCGGGCTGCGGCAAAACAACCACGCTGACCATTGGAACGCCGTTTTTGCGCATAATGCTGCGCTGGTCTTCCGGACCGAGTTCGGCAAAGCCCACATCGCGAAAGCGCACCACATTGTAGTCGTTCTCACGGATAATCAGGTTGTTAAACTCTTCCGGTGTCTTCATCAACCCCAACGTGCGGATGGTCAGTTCCATTTTGTCGCCCTCGATACTGCCCGACGGCAACTCCACGTTTTCGCGGTCGATGGCGTTGCGAATATCAATCGGCGTGATGCCATACGCCGCCATCTTCGTGGGGTCGAGCCACAGCCGTGTTTATCCCCATCGTGTTTATGGAGGGCATGACGGGTAGACTGTTTAAGGAATTTAGCATCGTGGTGTCGGGTGCGGTGGGGATTTCGTCGCTTGTTGCGCTGCTGGCGGTTGATTTCTGCCAAAATCTGGTATTGCTTGCCGTTCATATAAAAATAGCCCATCCGCTGTCCGCTGAGCGCGTATTGGAGGGTTTGCCCGATGTCGCGCGTGCTCACGCCCAGCAGTGCCGCCTTGTCGCGGTTGATTTGCACCTGCGTTTCGGGCTTGGTGAATTTCAGGTTTACGTCCGCCATCTGAAACTTGGGATTTTCCGACACTTTGTTCATAAACTGCGGGATAAATTCCTGCAATTTTGCCAAATTAGGTGCCTGAAGGACGTATTGAATGGGCATCCCGCCGCGCCGTCCGCCAAAAGTGGACTGCTGCTGCACAAACGAGCGCGCCTCCGTCTGCGTCCGCACGGCACCCGAAACGACATCGGCAATCTCCATCTGGCTGCGCTCACGGTCTTTGATGTCGGGCAAAATCAACTGCACGAAGCCTTGCCCCGCGCGGAGAAATCCCGTCGTAGCCACCCTTTCCGGTGCAAGCGAATCGGCAAGCGCGGCAATTTTATCGCCATAATCGCGGTAAAATTCAAACGTGGAGCCTTCCGGCGCACGCATATTGATACTCACCTGCGAGCGGTCTTCCAGCGGTGCCATTTCGGACGGAATTTGCGTCCAAAGCACGGCAATCAGCACCAGCGTGCCTCCGATGATGGGCCAGGTGAGCCAGCGATGCGCCATAAATGAGCCCAAGAGTCGCTCATAGCCATCGGTCAAGCCCTCAAAAAACGGCTCTGTCTTGCGGTAAAACCAGTTTTTGCCCTCCCGTTTCACCAATATTTTGGTCGAAATCATCGGCGTGAAAGTCAGCGCAACAAACGACGAAATCCCCACCGCACCCGACACCACGATGCTAAATTCCTTAAACAGTCTACCCGTCATGCCCTCCATAAACACGATGGGGATAAACACGGCAACCAGCGTGATGGTCGTGGACACAATCGCGAAAAATATCTCTTTCGAGCCTTCGATGCCCGCCTCTTTCGGACTTTGCCCGCGCTCGATGCGCACGTAGATGTTTTCAGCCATCACGATGGCATCGTCCACCACCAGCCCCACCGCCAGCACAACCGCCAACATCGACAGCACATTGATGGAAAATCCCGCAAGGTACATGATGAAAAACGCGCCCACAAGCGACACGGGAATCACCAGCACCGGCACGAGCGTTGCCCGCCAGTCGCGAAGAAAAAGGAAAATAATCACAATCACGAGCAGAAACGCAATGTAAATCGTTTCTTCCACCTCATTGACACTCGCGCGGATAAATTTGGTGTTGTCGAACACAAAGCCCATCTTGACATCCTCCGGGAGGTCTTTTTGCATCTGCTTGACGCGCACCTGCACCTCGTCCGAAATATCAATGTGATTGGCTCCGGGCTGCGGCAAAACAACCACGCTGACCATTGGAACGCCGTTTTTGCGCATAATGCTGCGCTGGTCTTCCGGACCGAGTTCGGCAAAGCCCACATCGCGAAAGCGCACCACATTGTAGTCGTTCTCACGGATAATCAGGTTGTTAAACTCTTCCGGTGTCTTCATCAACCCCAACGTGCGGATGGTCAGTTCCATTTTGTCGCCCTCGATACTGCCCGACGGCAACTCCACGTTTTCGCGGTCGATGGCGTTGCGAATATCAATCGGCGTGATGCCATACGCCGCCATCTTCGTGGGGTCGAGCCACAGCCGCATGGCGTATTTCTTTTCGCCCCAAATGGCAACCGAACTCACATTGGGAATGGTCTGCAAGCGTTCTTTGACCGTCAAATCGGCTATCTCGCTCAGTTCGAGCAGATTACGCTTGTCGCTTTGAATCGAAATTTGAAGAATAGGCTGGTCATCGGCATCCGCTTTAGACACCGTGGGCGGGTCACAATCGCGGGGCAGCCACCGTTGCGCCCGCGAAACCTTGTCGCGCACATCGTTGGCAGCCGTCTCCATATCCACGCTCAACTCAAACTCCACCGTGATGCGCGACGACCCCTGACTGCTCGTGCTCGAAAGCGACCGAATACCCGGAATCCCGTTGATATTCTGCTCCAGCGGCTCCGTAATCTGATTTTCAATAATATCGGCATTCGCGCCCGGATAACTCACCTGCACGGTAATAATCGGATTATCCACACTCGGATACTCCCGAACGCCCAAAGAAGTGTAGCCAATAACCCCAAAAATAAGGATAATCAGCACAAAAACGGTCGCCAAGACCGGTCGCTTGATGCTCAATTCTGATATGTTCATATTCTTTTTATTTTAGTAAATAAGTTTGACTGCCTGAAAATTCCCAATACTCAAACCCCAATGCTTCAATGTCCGGATTTGGTATTTGAAGTCCATTGGAATAAGTATTCTGCTTATTGAAAACATTTGTTACGCTCAATTTTTCTTTTCTGCCATTTATGATAAGAGGCAAAGAAGGAGCAAATGTTTGTTTATTAAAAAAACAACAATGCCTGATAAAATGACTATTTATAAACATCTGAATGTGTTCTACAGCCATTAAGTCATGCAAAGTTTGTAATAATTGAGATTGTGCTTTTATCCGTTTTTTAGGAAAAAAATCACGATGCGTATTTGTTAACTCATTAAGTAAAAACCGTTTATCAGTGTAAACTATCAAATCGCAAACTTCCTTAAAATTGTTTTTTACTCTTGGAGGCAGCGAATTTATAAAGTTTTCGTAGTTTATCAAATAAACATTCAGAGCATTTTGATTTTCATATTTAGCGATACCATCCGTATGATAAACCATTGTGTCATCATCTATAAGTTCAAAATAAATCTCTCGCGTGGTTTGTTGCGAAACAACAACTGTTGCGGGGTTTTCTTTATTTTTATTGTAATGATAAGTAAAATCTTGTTCTAACAATTTTTTCATCCTAATTTATCATATTGGTCATAAATATCGTCTATTGTATCAGATAGTGGGTTGGTATTTATCAACTTCACGTTCTGTGCTTTCAAATCGTAAATTTTCCCTTCATCTATCTGATAAACGGCAATGTCATCATAATTCAAACTTGCGCCTTCGACCAATGTCTTTTTGTCATAAGCCTTGATTAGCAAATTTAGATGATTGATAATGTATGGACTATGTGTAGCCATCATCACGGTCATTTTATAATCATTGTGTTCCTGAATAAAACACCGATTTACAATAAAATTGATTAGGCTCCTTTGGCTTTCAGGATAAAGACTTAATTCCGGCTCTTCGATATGTAAATGAATGTTTTTGTGCTTTATTTCGCCAATATTTAGTCCCGCTCTAAAATCTTTAAGATTATCACTTTGAGACAAATAACTGAGGATAATTTCATTGAAACGTTTTATGAAATCATAATATTTTGAAAAATACTCAACTATTACAGATAATGGTGTTACTGTTTGCATACCGGATGATGCGTTTTCTAATTTGATAGAGTATTCTTCGCTTTCACCAATATTTTTAATACGAAGTTCAATTCCCGCAGAGGTGTTTATTGCAAAGTATTTAACCCCTAAATAATCAATATCCAACTCTCTAATAGAGTCTAAAGTAATAGTAAAATCATTTACCGTTTCTTTCGATAAAAAACTTTTTATATCTGCTTTTTTTGCAAAAATATCAGGAATAATATTTCGTTTATCCCCAATAAAACTCATTTTTTCCAAACTTAAATCTTCTTTTGATATTAAAATGGATGCGTTAAGCAAATTGTTACGATATGAAATTTCGTTATTTCCCCTTTTATATACAATATCCGTATCCGCTTTCAAATACCCTTCAAGGATTCCGTTATTTTTCAAATAAGATTTAAAATTAAATGGAAAAGGCGATTGAGAAATATTGGCATGTTTCAAATAGGAACGAATGTTTACCATCTTATATATCCACCGAAACAGCACAAGCACCTTCATAATCGTACTCTTGCCACTTCCCGATTCGCCGATGAAAACGGTGAACGGGCGAATATCATCTATCGCTATCTCTTTGATAGGACCGAAATTTCTTATGATTATGGACTCTTTCATCTTTTTTTTCCCGCAAAGGTAATAAAAATTTGGCTATATTCATTTTTATTGTACCTTTGTGGTCAAAAAAACAGCAATTGTGATGAATAAAATTGTTAAAATAAGTTCTTTGTCCGTGATTGCCCTGCTGATTTTGGGTATTGTTTTGTATCCGTCGTTCAAAAAGGATTCCGGCAAGGCGGGAATGTCTGACGTAGAGGCGCGGCGCGCCACGCCTCCACAGGTCGGTGGTGGCGGGAAGGGTGCACCCCTGAATGTCAATGTGAAGGTGATTACGCCCGGCGCATTGGTCGATTATATTCAGGTGACGGGCAGTTTGATGCCCGATGAGGAGGTGGATTTGTCGTTTGAAACGTCGGGGAAAATCACCTCGATTTTCTTTCAGGAAGGCACCTCGGTGACGAAAGGGCAACTCCTGGCGAAGGTCAATGACAAGCCGCTACTGGCTGAATTGCAGAAGTTGGAGGCGCAAATTCCGTTGTCGGAAGACCAGGTGTTTCGGCAAAAATCGCTGCTGGCGAAGGATGCCGTCAGCAAGGAGGCTTACGAGCAGGTCAATACGGAGCTGGCGAAATTGCACGCCGACATTGATTTGGTAAAATCGCGGATTGAGCAAACCGAACTGCGCGCACCTTTCAGCGGCAAAGTCGGGCTGCGCACCGTGAGCGAGGGGGCTTACGTGTCGCCCTCGACCGTCATTGCCACGCTCACGAAAATCACGCCGCTGAAAATCGAATTTTCCGTGAACGAGGGCTACGCCAATGCCATTCGCCCGGGCATTAACATCGAATTTCAGACCCCGCCCGATTTAACTGACTACAAGGCAGTTATTTACGCCGTGGAGTCGCGAATCGATTTGAATACGCGAACGCTCAAAGCACGCGCCCGCTACGCCAATGCCAACGGCAGGCTGAAACCGGGCAAGACGGCGGCGATAAAAATCAAGTCGCAGGAACTACAAAATGCCCTGCTGGTGCCCAGCGAAGCCGTTATCGCCGAGATGGGACGCAGCATCGCCTACCTCTATTCGGGCGGCAAAGCCCGGCAGGTCGAACTCATCAAAGGCATCCGCTCCGAGTCGGAAATTCAAATTCTGGAAGGGTATTTGAAAGCGGATACGGATATTGTATATAAAAGGGGAAATAACGAAATTTCATATGATTATGGACTCTTTCATCTTTTTTTTCCCGCAAAG
>BNTR01000067.1 GCA_025996755.1 Bacteroidia bacterium | reverse complement strand
GAATGCCATCATACCGGCATAGCGCAAAAACATCGCCTGCCCAAATGTGTTGAACGACGGCACATACGATTCAAATATATCGCGCGGGGCAAACAGTTTCAGCAGATAAAACCGCGAAAAGCCGATGATGATACAAGCCAGCATATTAAGCCCCAGCGTGTATTCAAAGAGGTCTATCGTCAGCCCGATTGCCGCCGCCAGCACCGTCACCATGTTGCGATTTGTATCGCCCGGCAACTTGATAATGAAGTAGATATACGCCAAAGGAGTAGCGTATCCAAAAAGATGAATCTTATTGAACAGCCCCACCTGCAAAAACACCAGCAGGAGAAAAAGCCCTATTTGTTTAAATCCTGAGTTTGACATTATCGTTCCACTGTATTTTCCAATTGTTTTTGTTCCTGTTGATACTTGTTTTTGACCACCATCACGTTGTTGAGCGTGCTGAAATCTGTGAATAGATTGACTTTCAATGTATTATAGTTGTCGTCTTTTTGCTTTTCAAAGGTGGCAATCGTGCCGACGAGCAGTCCGGCGGGGAAGATGGTGGAGTAGCCGCTCGTGAGAATGGTGTCGCCCACCTCGAAATCCACGTGTCGCGGCAGCTCCGTGAGGTAGGTGTAACGCGGGTCGCCGCCATCCCAAACCAGCGGACCAAACGAATTGTTGTTTTTCACCATACAACTGAGGCGAAATTTCTCGTTCAGCACGGGGATGACACGCGAAAAGTGCGCCGAAGTGCTCATCACCACGCCCACAATGCCGGAGGCAGACACCACGCCCATATCCTCCTCAATGCCATCCAGCGTCCCTTTGTTGAGCGTGAGGTAATTTTCTATTTTAGCGATGCTATTGTTGAGAACTTTTGCCGGTATCCATTGATAGATGCCGTCGGAGATGTCGATGCCGATGCTACTCATGCGCACTATATTGTCAGCCTGTTCCTCAGCATATTGATGGGCGTGAATTTGGTTTTCCAACTCGGCGATGCGGTGCATCATCTGCTCGTTGGTCGTTTTCAAATTCGTATAGGCATAAAACGCACTGGTTACCGAATAAATTGCTCCGGTAACCTCCTGGGCTGCTGCCAAAAACTTGCTGCGCTGAAATCGACTGTTGTTGACAATCAACACAATAGCCGAAGTGAACAATAGAGCAAACAGTACCCAGTGTACATTTTTGAAGATGAAACTGAATAAGTTTTTCACAATTTAGCGAATCAAAAACTTGAATCTGTTGATATTATTTAATGCAATTCCGGTGCCTTTTGCCACCGCGTGCAACGGGTCTTCGGCAATGTGGAACGGGATATTGATTTTGTCTTGCAACCGTTTGTCAAGCCCTTTGAGGAGCGCACCGCCACCGGCGAGGTAGATGCCGTTGCGAACGATGTCGGCATACAATTCGGGCGGTGTGTTTTCCAACGCGCTCAGCACAGCCATCTCGATTTTCGACACCGATTTGTCCAGACAGTGCGCAATTTCCTGATACGTCACGGGCACTTCCATCGGGAGCGCGGTCATACGGTTGGGTCCAAACACCACATAATCTTCGGGGGGGTCTTCCAGTGTAACGATGGCAGAGCCTACGTTGATTTTTATCAACTCCGCTGTGCGTTCGCCCACCTTCATATTGTGTTGGCGACCCATATAGTCCAAAATATCGGTGGTCAAATCGTCGCCGGCGATGCGAATCGATTTGTTCGACACGATGCCGCCCAGCGAAATCACGGCGATTTCCGTCGTACCGCCACCTATATCCACAATCATATTGCCTTCGGGGGCTTCCACGTCCAGTCCGATACCAATAGCGGCAGCCATCGGCTCATAAATCATATACACATCGCGTCCTCCGGCGTGTTCTGCCGAGTCGCGCACCGCACGAATTTCCACTTCCGTACTCCCCGACGGGATGCACACCACGATGCGCAACGATGGCGCAAAGACGTGGTTGTTGTTGCTGATTTTCTTTATCATGCCGCGAATCATCTGTTCGGCAGCATAGAAATCAGCAATCACACCGTCGCGTAACGGGCGGATAGTCTTGATGTTAGGGTTTGTTTTCCCCTGCATCCGTTGTGCTTCCGCACCTATGGCGATTAGTTTCTCGGTACGGTTGTCCAACGCCACCACCGAAGGCTCGTCAACCATGATTTTACCGTTCTGAATAATGATGGTGTTGGCAGTGCCCAAGTCCATCGCAAGTTCCTGTGTAAATGAAAATAAACCCATTTTATTGTCAATATTATTATTTAATGTTTAAAATGACGGATACCCGTCGTAACCATAACTAAATCGTGTTCGTTGCAATAATCCACCGTCAAGTCGTCTCTGACCGACCCGCCCGGCTGAATCACCGCCGTGATGCCCGCCTGTTTCGCCACTTCCACGCAGTCGGGAAACGGGAAGAAGGCATCGGAAGCCATCACCGCACCGTTCAAATCGAACCCAAACGTGCGGGCTTTGTCGATGGCTTGCCGGAGTGCGTCGATGCGGGAAGTTTGACCTACCCCGCTGGCGCACAGTTGTTTATCTTTCGCCAAAACAATGGCATTGGATTTCGTGTTTTTAACTAACTTGTTGGCAAACAGCAAATCATCCACCTGCGCCGCCGTAGGGGCTTTTTTCGTTGCCACAGTCAAATCGGCTTTCGTTTGGATGCTCACATCCTTGTCCTGCACCAGCACGCCGTTCAAAAGCGAGCGGAACTGCATCTGATTGGCAGGGGAACCCCCGTTTTTCAGCACCAGAATGATGCGATTTTTCTTCTGCCGGAGAATTTCCAACGCCGCCGCCTCATAAGCCGGAGCGATGATGACCTCCAAGAAAAGTTTGTTGATTTCTTCGGCGGCAACGGCATCAATGGGTGCGTTGCAAATCAAAACGCCGCCGTAGGCGGAAACGGGGTCGCCCGCGAGAGCCGCCTCCCAAGCTGCTTTCACCGTTGGGCGCGAAGCAATGCCGCAGGCATTGTTGTGTTTGAGAACGGCAAATGTGAGTTCGTCGAACTCCGAAATCAACTCAATCGCCGCGTTGATGTCCAAAAGATTATTGTAGGAAATTTCTTTGCCGTGAAGTTGCTCAAACAGCGCATCGAAATCGCCGTAGAACACCCCTTTCTGATGCGGATTTTCGCCGTAGCGCAACGGCAACGCCGTGTCCGCCGCCTGTCTGAAATAGCTGCCTTCGCCGCCGTCGAAATAGTTGAATATCGCGGCATCATAGCCGCTCGACACGGCAAACGCCTCTTTGGCAAACCACCGGCGGTCGTCGAGCGAGGAATTGGCACCTTTTTCGTCCAGCAATTTTTTGAGCGCGCCGTATTGATTTTTGGAAGCGACAATCACCACGTCGTTAAAATTTTTGGCGGCGGCGCGAATGAGCGAGATGCCGCCAATGTCAATCTTTTCGATGATGTCGTCGGCACTCGCGCCGGAGGCGACCGTTTCGGCGAATGGATATAAATCAACAATCACCAGGTCGATTTCGGGGATGTCGTATTCTTTGATTTGTTGCCGGTCGGTCGGATTGTCGCGGCGGTTGAGGATTCCGCCGAACACTTTGGGGTGCAAAGTCTTCACGCGCCCGCCCAAAATGGAGGGATAGCCCGTCAGATTTTCGACAGCGATGCAGGGCAACCCAAGCGATTCGATGAAGGTTTGAGTGCCTCCGGTCGAATAAAGCACCACGCCTGCGCGGTGCAATTGAGTTAGAATGTCGTCCAATCCGTCTTTATGAAAAACGGAAATCAACGCTGTTTTTATTCCTTTTAGACTTAACATATCCGATTATTAAATGTAATTTGAGAGTACAAAAGTAATCATTTTTTTTGAATAATCTACTATATTTCCAAATATTTTTATGAAAAAATACAATTTTGAAAAAAACGTGCCGCCGCTATTTCCGAGGCACCTCGCCCATCTCAAATTCTAAGCGACCGCCTGCCGATAGCGTTGCAAAGTCGATGTAAAACTTATCGTAAGGCATCCCATCGAGACTGATTTTTTGGACGTATTTATTTTTCGCGCTGTTGTTTTTTGCCGTGATGGCGAATGTTTTGCCGTTGCCCACGTTGATGATGGCTTCGTCCACGATGGGGCTGCCGAAAATGTATTTGCCACCGGCAGGTTCCACCTGATAAAGTCCCATCGCCGAGAGGACGTACCACGCGGACATTTGCCCTACGTCTTCGTTGCCGCTCAAGCCGTCCGGCTGGTCGGAATACATTGTTGAGAGCACCTCACGCACCTTTTCCTGCGTTTTCCACGCCTGTCCCACGTAGGGATACATATATATAATGTGGTGGCTTGGCTCGTTGCCGTGTGCGTATTGCCCAATCAAGCCGCTGATGTCGGGGGAGGCGTGTTCGCCCAGTTCGCCCTCTGCCACGAACAGCGAATCCAATTTCGTGATGAACGCTTCTTTGCTGCCAAACTGCTGCACAAGTCCGTCGATGTCGTGGGGCACCAGCCACGTGTATTGCCACGCATTGCCCTCCGTGTAGTCGTTTTCGCGGTGCACGGATTGGAAAGGGTTGAAGTTGGGGCGGAACTTTCCGTCGGACGACAAGCCGCGAATAAAGCCCGTTTCTTTGTCGAAATAGTGTTGATAAACCTTGCTGCGGTTGAGGAAGTAGTTGTAGTCGTCCGTTTTGTCCAATTTTTGCGCCACCTGTGCCAGTGCCCAGTCGGCAATCGCGTATTCCATCGCCTTTGAAAGCCCCTCTTCCTCCTTGTCGTAGGGGATGTAGCCGTACTCTTTCAGGTATTTCAGCCCGCGCTCGTCGAGCATCGCCGAGTGGCGCATCGCCTCGTAGGCATATTCCACGCCAAAGCCGTTGAAGCCTTTCAAAATGGCATCTGCCACCACCGAAATGCCGGGGTTGCCGACCATACAATTCGTTTCACAGCCCATCAGATGCCACACCGGAAGTTTATCCTGTTGGTCGTAGATGTCCAAAAAAGTATAGATAATATCGTTCACCTTTTCGGGATGAATGAGCGTCATCAGCGGATGCGCCGCGCGGTAAGTATCCCATAATGAGAACGTTGTGTATGTAACGGGGAATGCCTCATCCGCCACGTCGCAAAATTCGGACGGCGCAATCATCGTGTGATAGAGTGCCGTGTAGAAAATGCGTTTGGTTTGCTCGTCGGAGGTCGTGATTTGAATTTTGCTCAGTTCGTCGTTCCACGCCTTATCTGCCTGTGCAACAGTCTGTTGGAATGTTGCGTTGTTGGGCGATGCGGGCAGTTCCTGCGACATATTCCATTTGGCTTTTTCGATGCTGTTGGGCGAAAGGGCGACTTTCACGTAGATTTCTTCGCCCGCCTGCGTGTCGAAATACGCCAAACCGTAGCGTTCCTTTTCGCCCGCCTTGACAAATTTTTTGATGGGCTTTGAAAATGTTGCCGTGAAATATATCATCTGATTGTTTGCCCAGCCTTTGGAATAGCGGTAGCCGCTCACCACCGTGTCGTTTTCCTGCACGAGTTCGGTTTCGCGCACGGCATCCCAGCCCTGTCCGGTCTCCAAATTGATAATCACCGAAGCATCCTGTGCCTGCGGAAAAGTGTATTTGTGCAGCCCCACGCGCTTGGTAGCCGTGAGTTCCACGCCGATTTTATAGCGGTCGAGGAACACGGCATAATAGCCCGCCTTCGATTTTTCGGTTGCCCGACGGAAATACGACCACATACCCGACTGTTGGTCATCTTCCTTGCCGCGCGCCAGCGTCACCTCGCCCACAACGGGCATCAGCGTGATGTCGCCCAAGTCGCCAATCCCCGTCCCGCTCAAATGCAAGTGGCTAAACCCGATAATGGTGCTGTCGGAAATGTGATAACCTGAGCACCAATCCCACGACTGCGGGATATTGGTCGGACCAAGTTGCACCAACCCAAAAGGCACATTTGCGCCCATAAACACGTGCCCGTGACCGCCCGTGCCGATGCGCGGGTCCACATATTGCGTAAAATTCACTGTGCTGTCGGCATCGCTGCATCCAAACAGCAGTGCCAAAAATACTAATTTAATTGTCTGTTTCATAACGCTATTTGTTGTCTATTTAGAAAATTTTGCCTGTCAATTTGAGTGAAATCACCGGATAAAATTGCAAAAACGGGGAATAGGTGCTGAAGTCAAAATCTTCGCCTTTTTCCTTGTTTAGAGCCTTTTCCAAGTCAGGGTTGGTGGACGTAACCTTCGGCGTGCCCGTGTACATTACGCCGAGTTCAAACTGAACGCCGACGCGCCGATTAGGAATAGAACGCCCAAAACCAATCCCCAGATAGGGTTTCACCGCATTTATTTTAATATCTGCATCCAATCGGTAGTTGTCTTTTTCGCTGTCAACACTTACACCATTCACTACGGGAGGGTCAATGGTAATTTCAGGAATACCAAAATTAGAGAACTCCGCACGCAAGTCGTTAATTTTCTTTACTACCTCCTTAAACCCATTTGGATAGCCTCCACCTACTTTCAGCAGGCTGCTCTCCCCGATATACGCACCGGCTGTCAAGTGAAAACCGTGGTTTGCCGATGGATGATAATCCACCAGGATGCGTCCGTTGGTCAATCCGGGCTTAACCGTCAAATCGGATGTGTGAGGCATCTTTTCCCAACTTGTCGGCAGTCCATACGCTGACAGAAACGACTCTACAGGTTTAAATAGACCGTTCTCGAAAGCAGCCTTCACATTATCCAATCCCTCAATCTCGTTGGAAGCCGTGTGGAAAGAGAAAGGCAGCATCGTGAAGCCGCCTTTGACCACAAAACGGTCGTTCAGGGCGACCGCCAAATCCAGCCCAATGCCATTGGTGCCCACGCCCAAATCCACACCCATACGACCGGAAGTCGCCTCTTGCGCCCAACTCGCCGCCGTGATGCTGCCAAAGCACACTAAAAACGCCACAAATTTATGCTTCATAGAAAGTGTGGGACTAAATTGAGTTGAGCAAATCCAGCTTTCCGGCATCCACCAGCGAGATAATCAGTTCGCCGAAGAGGGTGTTTTGCCACGCAAACCATTTGCGGGTGAAGTTCGCGGGGTCGTTTTTGTTAAACGATTCGTGCATGAAGCCCGTGTCGGCATCGGTGTTTAAGAGCATTGTGATGCACTTTTTGATTTCTTCATCGTCCTGACTTGTAAATGCCTTCATCATTATGCTCATGGGCCACACCATGTCGTAGCCGATGTGGGGACCGCCGATGCCTTCGCCCGCCGTGCCCGCGAAGAAGTAGGGGTTGCTGTCGCTCCACACGAAGCGGCGCGTGTTTTGATAGATGGGGTTTTTCACGTCCACGTCGCCCAGATACGCCATTGCCAGCAGGCTGGGCACGTTGGCATCGTCCATCAGCGACTGGTTGCCGAAGCCATCGACTTCGTAGGCGTAGATTTGCCCGAATTTGGGGTGGTTGTAGGTAGCGTATTGATTTAGAGCCGTTTCCACTTCCTGCGCCAGGGCGGTGCATTCGCCTGCCAGGGCGGTGTTGCCCTTCACGGCGGTCAAAATTTCGGCTGCCTTGCGCAACGAGGTAACTGCGAAGAAGTTGGACGGCACCAAAAACAGCAGCGTAGTGGCATCATCCGACGGGCGAAACGCCGAAGCAATCAGCCCTACGGGCTTCACGGGCTGACCCCAGCCGTCGCACGGCATCGTGTCCAAAGCCCGCTCGGTGACACGTTGGAAGCGATAAGACCCCAGACTTTCTTTGCGCTGCTGATTTTTGAACGTTTCCAAAATCATGGCGACAGCCTTCTCCCACTCGGCTGTGAACACGCTCGCATCGCCCGTTGCCTGCCAATAGGCATACGCGAGGCGGATGGGGTAGCACAGCGAGTCGATTTCCCACTTGCGCTCGTGCAATTCGGGGAGCATCCGCGTGAGGTCTTTCTGCCATTCGCCGCCTGTGGGTCCGTCGTTGAACGCATTGGCGAAAGGGTCAATCAGGATGCACTTGGTCTGCCGGTGGATAACTCCTGCCAGCATTTTTTTCAGTTCGGGGTCTTTGTTTGCCAACTGAATATAGGGATAGACCTGCGCGCCGGAATCGCGGAGCCACATCGCGTGAATATCGCCCGTATAAACAAACGTGTCGTCGGTGCCATCCAGCACGCGGTAGTGCACCGTTGTGTCGAGCGTGTTGGGGAAACAGTTGGCAAACATCCACGCCAACTTCTTGTTTTTCAGCAACTTGGCGATTTCCGCAATCTTGTTTTCGACCGCTTGCGACTTAAACAGCCGCGCCTCAATCTCGGGACGTTGCGATACATACACGCGGGTGTTGTCTGCCACCGCCGTCGTTTTCACATTTTTCTTTGCCACCGCAGAGAGTGGCAGCACGGCGATTAACGCCAAAACAATCCATTGTTTTTTCATTGTGTTTTATTTTTTTTTGTTTATTGCTTATTGTTTACCTTTTTTCTATGCGGTGCAAAGGTAATAATTTTTTTTGTATTTTTGCAGCGGCGATAATTGCAAAAAGTTAGGCTTCATGAAAAAACATCTCTTTTTTTGTATCTTTCTTCTTTTGCCGGCAGCAAATAAAATGGTTGCTTCTTTTTCGTTGCATACGATAGAAAATCTCAACAGTCAGCTGTCTAACAATGCGATTTTGTGTATGCACCAAGACTTGTATGGCTTTATGTGGTTTGGCACTTATGACGGGCTGAATCTTTACAACGGGAAAGACATCACCGTTTTTCGTCCGGAGCCTGACAATCAGTCGTCGCTTTTGGGCAGTAGCATCTACAGTATTTTGGATGCGGAGCCTTCTTTTTTGTGGGTAACAACGCAGTTGGGTGTCAATAAATTTTCGATGAAAGAGCGCAAGGTGGTGGAATCGTTTCCCGATTACAAAAAGGCGGAATTGATTGTTGCCACCGCGCAGGGCGATGCTTGGCTGGTGGGCAAAGATGACCATCTGTCGTTCTACGACAGGCAGCAGAAGCGATTCGACGATATTTATATGCCCGGCATCAGCCCCGGCAGCGTCCGCGATATTTTTATTGATGCCGCCGGCGAACTGAATATCATCAAGGCAGACGGCTCTCTTGGCAGAGTGTCGGTGGCGACGAAGGCGGGCAAGCACAGCCTGACGCTGGTGGAAGAGCGTATTCACGAGCAGGCGTTGGGCATCGCCATCTTTCAGGGTGGCGTGCTCTATTGCGTGGATGCGGCAATGAATCTGTTTCAGTATGATGTGGCGGCGAAAACGAAAACGGCGGTGCGCAATATCGGGGATTTAATTCGACGATACGGACAATTTCAGAGCATCGCCCTTTTCCAAAACGATATTTATATCGCGTTCACACACAATGGTTTGGTGCGTTTGAATGCCTCGGAACGCTACCGTCCGGAATTGGTTAATATGGAGAATGGCATCTTTTGTATGCTGAAAGATAAGAATCAGGATGCCCTCTGGGTGGGTGGCGATGGCAACGGCGTGGAGTTATTGTATCGGGAAAAAGATAAATTCGGCAGTATCCTGCTCGAAAATCTGCCTTTTATGGCGAAAAAGCCTATCCGCACTTTTTTCACGGACAAAGAACATTCGCTGTGGTTTGGGACGAAAGGCGACGGGATTATTCGCGTCAAGGATTACGACCGCTTCAACCGGCTGCCGGTGCCTGCCGCCAATGTGCAGCACTTTGTGGCGCATCAGGGGCTGTATGAAGACCCTGTGTTTTCCTTTGCGCAAAGCCGCTTCCGCGCCAAAGACCTCTGGATTGGCACCAACGGCGGCGTTTCGTACTATTCCTATTCGGAAAATAAAATCCACCAACTCGCGGGCATCAATGCCGGCAAACCGGTGGAGCACGTCCATTCGCTGTGCGAAACGAGCGACTCCACGCTGTGGGTGGCTACGGTGGGCGACGGCATTTGGCAGATTGTGATTGACAAAACGACACAACCCTACCGCGTCAAGCAGAAGCACGTGTATGTTTTCAACAAGGACAACAACCTCTGCAACGAATTTTATTCGATGATTTACGATGGCGACTCCACCCTGATTGCCGGAAGCAGAGGCGGCTATGGCGTTATTTGCTTCAACATCTACACGAAAACGCACCGATTTATTTCGATGAACAACGCCGAAAACAAGGCGATTGGCGATGTGCTGTGCGTCTATAAAAGCAGCGATTCCATCCTCTACATCGGGGCGAGTTCAGGCTTGACAATCATTCGGCGGTCGCCCGCCGGCGAAAATGACATCAAACAGTTTAACCGCAAAAATGGCATCGCCAACGATATGATTCACGGCATTTTGGAAGACAATGCCGGTTTCATCTGGTTGAGCACCAACAAGGGCTTGGTCAAATACAACCCGCAAAACGATTCGTTTTACAACTATCAATCGCCCAAAATCGGGGTCGTCGAGTTTTCCGACGATGCCTATTGGCATTGTCCGCACACCGACAGGCTGTTTTTCGGCGGTGTCAACGGCTTGGTGTGGGTGGAATCGCAGGCGACCGACGACGGGGCGGACTATGAGCCGGATTTGTCGTTCTTTGAAGTAACGCTGCTGAATGGCGAAACGCGCCCGCTGTATGATTACAATGCCCACAACAGCAAGCCGTTGACCCTCTCCCACGAAAACAATTCATTCTCCGTTTCGTTTGCCGTGCTGGACTATATTGATGGTGCGCATTATGATTTTTCCTACCTGCTCGAAAACTACAATGCCGATTGGGTGTCGCTGCAAAAGAGCAATCGAATCAGCCTGACGAATATCCCTGCGGGCGATTATACGCTGAAAGTGAGGTATAAAAACGATGTCGTGAATGCCGACGACAAGGTCTATGCCCTCCGGCTGAAAGTCCTGCCGCCGTGGTATCTGAGCGTGTGGGCGGTGGTGGCGTATGCCCTGCTGGGCGTGGCGGCGTTGCTGGCGGTCATCGTCTATATTCGCCGACGGCTACTGCACAAGCAACAGATTGTGGCAGAGCGAATTAAAGAGGAGCAGCGCGAAAAACTGCTGGAATCCAAACTGCGCTTTTTCACGAACATCACGCACGAATTATTGACCCCACTGACGCTCATCAATGGTGCGTGCGAGCAAATTCTCCTCCGGAAAGATGCCAACGGGGCGATTCGGAAACATTCGCAGATGCTGCAAAACAGCGTTGCCGGACTGAACGAATTGATTCAGGAAATCATTGATTTTCGAAAAATTGAGGAAGTGGGCGACATTCCGACTACGATTAAGCAGTTGCCCGTGGCAGAGATTGTAAACACCCTGCTGGAGCAGTTTGAGAGCATTGTGGCGCAGAACAAAATCAAATTGGTCACCTCCATTCCGGCAAATTTGCATTGGAACACCGACCGCTCGTGTTTCAATAAAATCATCTCCAACCTGATTTCCAATGCCTTCAAATACACCAACGCGGGCGGCGAAATCCGCATTGCCCTGTCTGTGGAGAAAGCCGTTTTGAAAATCACCCTCCGAAACACCGGCAAAGGCATCGCGCCGGATGCGCTACAATCGGTTTTTGACCGCTACAAGATATTGGAAAACACGGATGTGAACACCTACAACCAAATGACGAGCCGCAACGGCTTGGGTCTGTTTATCTGTTACAGCACCACCAAACAGTTGCAGGGCGACATCGCCGTCACGAGCGAACAGAATCAGTACACCGAATTTGTGGTAACGCTGCCGAACTTGCCCCTTACGACCCCCACCCACTCACAAAGCGAACACAAAACATCCGGCGCGGGTAAGATTTTGGTCGTGGACGACAATAATGACATCGTGGAATTGATTTCAGACATCCTGTCGGACGGTTACACGGTGATGAAAGCCTGCTCCGTGGACGAGGCTTTGGCGCAGATGCAGCAATACACGCCGTCGCTCATCATCACCGACATTATGATGCCGGACACCGACGGCTTGTCGTTTGTTCGCCAACTGCGGCACGACAAATATGCGAAGCACATTCCGGTGGTTGTCATTTCCGCCAAAGTGGATGATGCCGACTTGGAGAGCGGCTACGACGTGGGGGCAGATGCCTACCTGACCAAGCCCTTTTCGGCAAAAGTGCTGCTGTCCGTTGTCAATCGCCTGCTGACAGGCAAGGGCGAGATGAAAGACTACCTGCAAACGCCGGAGAGTGCCTACGAGCTGGCAGACGGTCGCCTGCTGCACCGCGAAGACAAAGAATTTTTATCCGCCATAGTCGCTATCATCAACCAAAATATAGCCGACGAATCGCTACGAATGGAAGACATCGCCGAAAAAATGAAAATCTCGTCGCGCAATCTGTATCTGCGCCTGAAGAGCATCACCACCGTCTCGTCGCGCGAATTTATCAAAGACTACAAACTATCTTTCGCCGCAAATTTGCTGCTCACCACCGACCTGACCATCACGGAAATCATCTACCGCATCGGCATCACCAACAAATCCTATTTCTATCGCGAGTTTGCCAAGAAATATGGGATGCCGCCGAAGGATTATCGGCGGGGGAAACAAAATTCCGATTAGATTTCGCTTTTTTTTCATTACCTTTGTGGCAGAAAAAAAGAAGAGTTATGGAAACAAAAAAAATTAAGCGTTTGCCTACCGGCATCTCCAATTTTGAGAGCATGATGACCGAGAATTATGCCTACGTGGATAAGACGCGCTTTGTGGAACAACTTGAAAATGAGTCCAATCCCTATCAGTTCTTCATCCGTCCGCGCAAATTTGGCAAGAGTTTGTTCTTCACCTTGCTCGACCATTATTATGACATCAACAAGGCGAAAATGTTTGACGAACTGTTTGGCGGATTGTATATAGGCAAACATCCGACACCCAAAAAGAATGCTTATGCCATACTGAAATTCGATTTTTCGGGTCTAAACACCTCCGAAGAAGACGGTTTCCGGCGTTCTTTTTCCGATAACATACAAGATTCCGTTCGCCATTTTCTGAATATGTATCGAAATATTTTCCCAGATGCCGATAATTATATTCGACGGATTGATGAGACCAAATCGGGCATTGAGTCCGTCCGAATGGCAATCACTGCCGCCGAATCAGCCGGAATCAAGCTCTTTATCATCATCGACGAATACGACCATTTTGCGAACGACCTCATCGCCATGGGCAGCCAGTTGGGCAAAGATGTTTATCACAACATGGTGCAAGCCAACGGTTTTGTGCGCGATTTCTACGAATCGTTGAAAGTGGGCACCAAATCGGTCATCAGTCGCATTTTCATCACCGGCATCTCGCCCGTGATGCTGGACGACCTCACAAGTGGTTTCAACATTGCCGTCAATCTCACGCTTAATCCACGGTACAACGAAATGATGGGCTTTACGCAACAGGAAGTGGAGGCATTGATGCTGGAAACCGGCGTTGACCCCAATCTGGTCAATGTGGATATGGAGGCATATTATGATGGCTATCTTTTTGACGAAGACGGAGAAAATCGGGTATATAATCCGTCGATGATTCTCTATTTCTTCAATCAGATATTAGTATCGCGGAAATCACCTAAAAATATCATCGACGACAACCTGAAAACGGATTACAACCGCCTGCGCCGTATGGTTCAAAACGAGGAAAATCGCAACACGTTGATGGAAATTGTTCAGAACAACGGCATTGTATCCGACATCATCAGCAAGTTTTCGATTGACCGGTTGGAAGACACCAAATATTTTATATCGCTGCTTTTCTATATGGGATTGCTTACGGTGGATAAGATTGAGGAAGGAAGTCTTCGGTTGAAAATCCCTAATTATTCCATCCGAACAGTTTATTGGGAATATTTGGAACAGTTGACGCTTGAATGGAATCAAGATGTAACAATTGATTTGAGGGAACAAAGTGCTGCGGTCAGGGAATTGGCATACAAAGGCAATCTGCGCCCTTACATCGAATATGTGAGCCAAAACATTTTCAGCCGCTTGTCTAACCGCGACTTGCAGCAGTTCAATGAAAAATACATCAAAATTATGTTGCTCAACGGCTTGTTTCAGAGCAAATTGTATGTGCCGCGCACAGAAAAGGAGGTTGAAGGCGGTTATATCGACATTTTTTTGCAGCGCAATCCGGCAGTTCCCGATACAAAATATGAGTGGGTATGGGAAATCAAATACCTCAAAAAGGATAATGAAAAAGATTTCCAATCCACACGCGATGCCGCCCGCGCACAATTGGACAAATACCGCAATGCACATGAATTTGCGGAACGCACCGATGTGCGGTTTGCGTCGATTATCTTCATTGGCAAAGACAAGTTTGAGATAGAATATTTATAAATATAGGGAGGAGAGATGATACTGTATCATGGGAGTAACGTGGCTGTCAAGCAGCCTGAAATTCGCCAACACAACAGGGCGGTGGATTTTGGTGGTGGGTTTTACACTACCACCAATCGCGCTCAGGCAGACCGCTGGGCGAGGCGTGTGGCGCGGCTCAATGGCGGCTCTCCCACCGTTTCGGTCTATGAATTTGATGCCAATTTGGTAAAAAATCTGCGCGAATTAACCTTTCCGGTGCCAAATGAAGCGTG
>BNTR01000066.1 GCA_025996755.1 Bacteroidia bacterium | reverse complement strand
AGACGACGTGCCCGACTATGCCTACAACAATGCCGCCCAAAGCGAGCCACGCACGGAAATTCCCTATTCGGAAGCCGAGTCGTTTCACGAATATCTGCAAAATCAACTTCAACTGAAAAAACTGTCCAAACGCGCCACGCAAATCGCCGAATATCTGATTGGAAACCTCGAAGACGATGGCTATCTGCGCCGCAACCTGGGTGCGATATCCGACGACTTGCTGTTTCAATACACGATGGAAGTGTCGCCCAACGAATTGGGAGAGGTGTTGCACCTCGTGGTGCAAACATTAGACCCCGCCGGCATTGGCGCAACGAATTTGCAGGAATGTTTGCTCCTCCAATTAGAGCGAAAGGCGGACACGCACGAGCGGACGTTGGCTCGCAGCATCGTAGCGGACTATTTTGAAGCCTTTTCAAAAAAGCAGTACGACAAAATAAAACGCGGCTTGAGCATTCCCGACGACACCTTCAAGCAGGTCGTGAAAGAAATCACCTGCCTCAACCCGAAGCCCGGCAGTGCGTGGGGGAGTGCCACGGAAACGAAGATGGCGCACATCACCCCCGATTTCACGGTGGAGACGCTCGACGGCAAGTTGCTGCTGAGTATGCCGTCGCACAACATCCCCGAACTGCACGTCAGCCGCGACTTTTTGGGAATGCTGGAGCAATACGCCAAAAACGACGACGCGGCGGCTTTCGTCAAACAAAAAACGGATGCCGCCCGCTGGTTTATCGACGCCGTCCGCCAGCGTCAAAACACCCTCCGCAACACGATGGAGGCGATAATGAACATCCAAAAAACGTTTTTCCTGACAGGCGAAAGCAGCACATTGAAGCCAATGATACTCAAAGACGTGGCAGAAATAGCCGAATGCGACATCTCAACCGTCTCGCGCGTGGTCAACAGCAAATATGTGCAAACCAACTGGGGCATCTACCTCCTGAAATATTTCTTCTCGGAAGGGCTGACTAACGAGCAGGGCGAAGAGGTGTCCACCCGCGAAATAAAAGCCATCCTCCAAGAGTGCATAGAGGCAGAAGACAAGACAAAACCCCTGAGTGACGATGCCCTGACGCAACTCTTGACGGCGAAGGGCTATGACGTGGCACGCCGCACGGTTGCCAAATACCGCGAGGGGCTGGGGGTGGCTGTGGCGCGGTTGAGGAGGGAGGCAAAAACGTGAATGATTTTGAATAGCGTATGTGATTTTTTTGTGCTATCTTTTGTTGAAAACAAATTGCAAATTTTGCTTACGGTAGTGCACGAATTTACCATCACTGCTTATGAGTGGAATTTTTTCACAAATGGCTTGAGAGATAATTAGCCGGTCGCTTGGGTCGTTGTGATTTTCTACACGGTCAAGATTTGAAAATGTAACAAGATGTTCCCTTTGGACGTATTTTATTGTTATATTCCAATCATTTTCAATCGCATTTACAATATCATAAGCATTTTTCCATATTTTATAACCAATTTTTCCTGCTTGAAATAAATGGAGTAACTCCTTCACACTTTCGCTGCTAATGTAGAGTTGATTAGAATAATCTTCTAAGATATACATGACATTTTTAGACAAAAAGTCTTTGTCCTCATTCAGATGTATAAATATGTTTGTGTCAATTAGATAGCGCATATTTATTTCATCACGGCTTTTCTATCGTAAACGATTATTGTGCCTTCGGGATATTTTTCCCAAAAATCAGTAACTCTCCCTTTCCTTACCGGTGCGGATATGCTCTGCCCTGCGCTCGCTTCTTTTGTCGCTTTTGCTGCTGTTGTTGCCATAATTTTACATTTTTACGTTATTAAATTTTTGCAAAGGTACAACATTCTTTTCGTATTTGCAAACGTTTTGGCAATTATTTTCATAAATTTGTCCGAAAACTTGCGCTTTCGGACGGCTCTTGCGGCTTGTATGCAAGCTGGAGCCTTGCGTTTATCTCAAACGTAGGCAGAGCCTGCGCTGAACGGAGCGTAGCAAAGTTAGTAATAATTTTCTCATTTATATTGGTATGTCAAAAAAAATTCATACCTTTGTCCCCGAAAAATAAAAAATAGAGTTATGAAGACATAAAAAGACATAAGGTGCTGATAAGCACATAATTAAAACATATAAAAATAGCGATTACTGCTATTCTTGGTTTGCATTTTCCACAGCAAACTCGTTTTTACGAGTTATAGTATCAAGGATAAGTTAGTGAGATGCCGTGTAATACGGCGTGGAACGACTTGTAGATACTATAGGCGTGGAAACCTGCAAACCAGCAGGTCGATTCCACGCTATTTTTATGTGCAAAAATGAAAATTCATATTGCAGGATGAACTAAAAAAGACCTGCAACGGAGATGCCGATAGCCGAGAAAGTGGAGGCTTAACAACTAAAAAGGAGGTAATTATGAATTACAGAAAGCCGGAAGTGCTTGCTCAAAATGCAAGCCAAGGTTCCTTTGCAGCTGGCTGCCCCGCAAGCGGCACAGGGGGAGGCGCCTGCAAGTCATGTGACAGAGCTCAATAGTTCTGTTCGTGCTGCACGAGGCTGGGCAGCGTTTATCGCTGCCCAGCCCACAGTGCAGCAATGTACGAGAAGCAGAGACATCTGCAAAATTTTAATTTTAAAAAATAATATGTTATACAAACAAAAATTTGATACCTTTATCAGAATATACGAATATAGGTTATATTTGCAGCAAGAAGGATTATGGCGACAGGGTGGTTGACCACGCCGGAGCGGTGTTTCTTGCAGCACTCTCGCGCAGTGCACAATCCATAGAGGTGCTCACCGCCACCATTGCCGCCAAGTTTGCGGGCGTGGACAAAGGCACTTTGCAGCGCGATGTGATGGAGTTTTACGCTATGCTCGAAGAGGATGGTTTTGTTGTTTCGGGCGAAACGGAAGCTGCGCTTGATGCCAAGGATAAGCGATTTTCGTACAGCGATATAGAGCCAAAGACCATCAAGAAAGATTTCACACCGCTTGTCAAGCGGTCGGATGTATCAACGCAAACTTTTTTGGAGCAACACTTTAAGGGTAAACCGCACCTCACCGCTTTGCAGATTGAACTCACAAGCCGCTGCAACGAGCGTTGTGTGCACTGCTACATACCGCACGAAAACAAACTCACGGATATTGAGGATGTTCTGTTTTACGATGTGCTGGAGCAGTGCAAAGCGTTGGGCTTGCTCAATCTCACTTTTTCGGGTGGCGAGCCTATGCTGCACCACCATTTTATTGATTATTTACGCAAGGCGCAGGAATACGATTTTTCGATAAACGTGCTCAGCAACCTCACTCTGCTGAACGATGATATTGTAAAGGAAATGAAGGCAAATCGGCTTTCGAGTGTACAAGTGTCGCTCTACAGCATGAAGCCCGAAGTGCACGATGCCATTACGATGGTCAAAGGTTCGTTCCAGAAAACCCGCGATGCCATTCTTAAACTGATAGACAACGACATTCCGTTGCAAATCAGTTGCCCCACGATGAAGCAAAACAAAAATGATTTTGTTGACGTGCTTAATTTTGCAAACGAGCACAAAGTGCGCGCCATTACCGACTACACCATGATGGCTCGCTACGACCACACAACAGGGAATCTTGATAATCGCCTGTCGCTCAATGAAGTAGAAGAGGTAATAAATGCCATAGTAAACAACGATGTTGATTACCAAAGTCAACTTGCAAGTGAGGATTTTAACATCCTGCCGCCCCAAAATGATGGGGAAGATATTGTCTGCGGTATATGTGTGTCTTCGATTTGCATGGTAGCCAATGGTGCAGTTTACCCTTGCGCAGGCTGGCAAGATTGTGTTTTGGGCAATCTCAAAGAGCAAAGTTTGCAGCAAATATGGGAAAATTCGCCAAAAGTACAGCAGTTGCGGAGCATCCGTAAAAAAGAGTTTCCGCAATGTCGGCAATGCGACGACCGATTGTTTTGCGCCATGTGTATGGTGCGCAACGCCAACGAAAACGCAGATGGCAACCCGCTCAAAATCAACACACATTTTTGCAAAGTGGCGGCTCTAAACAAGCGAATTGCATTGGAGTGGAGGTCTAAAGCAGCGCAAAACAAATGATAGACCATCACATTCATATTGGGCAATTTTACGAACAATACTACAATCCAACTGATATTCTGCGCATAGTAGCAGAGGCAGGCGTAGGGGGATGTTACTATTCATCTACGTCAAGTTGCAAAGAGGGCGTAAAATTAAGTGCGGTTGAGCAGGAAATCATCGCCTGCACCAAGCAGTTTTCGCCCGACATGATGCAGCCCTTACTGTGGTATATGCCCGATTACATCCATCAGGGCATAACTGTGGACAAAGCGTTTGACAACATTCCGTATCGTGGAATAAAATTGCACCCGCGAAACAAGTGGGATTTGAACGACAGCAAGCATTTGGATTGCCTGCACTCACTATTTGGCTTTGCCGATGCCCACCGCTTGCCCATAACCATCCACACCGGCGCAGACGAGTACGAAAAACCGTGTTTTTTTGAGCAATTTTTCGACAAGTATAAAAATGCAAACATTATTCTTGCCCATTGTCGCCCGCTCGACAATGCCATTGCAATGTTCAAAAAATATCCAAACCTGAAAGGCGATACCGCATTTGTGCCAAAAGAAAACATCCAAACCATTATCGACAGCGGATTTAAAGAACGACTTTTGACCGGTTCTGATTTCCCCATAACACACTATTTCAGTGCGAAATATGGCGAGAAAGAGAAATTATTGAAAACGCAATATCGGGAGGATGTGGTGAATTTTCAGAATGCTAAGCAATCAACTCCACATAGACCTCCACCGCCTGCCGAATTTCCGACAAAAGGACAAACTCATCAGCCGTGTGCGACCGCTCGGAGGCTCCGGGACCAATCTTGACCGATGGGAACGGCATCAATGCCTGGTCGGAGAGCGTGGGCGAGCCATACGGCTCCAAGCCCAATTGTTTGGCGCGTTGCACGACATAGTGGTTGGGGTCGATGCTCGACGAGTTGAGGCGAAACGACCGTGCCGAGAGGTGGCACCCGCATTGCGCGGCTATCGCGTTGAAAATCTGCTCGTTAGTGTATAGTTCGTTGGTGCGCACGTCCACCGTGAAGCGGCACTCGTCGGGAATCACATTGTGCTGCGTGCCCGCGTCAATCATCGTTACAGTGGCTTTCACGCCACCCAGCAGCGCACTTTCCTTCGGGAAGCGCAACCGGCTGAACCATTCAATCACCGGCAATGCCTTGTAGATGGCATTTTCGCCATCGTCGCGGGCGGCGTGCCCCGCTTTGCCGTGCACAACGCCGTCCAGCACCATCAGCCCGCGCTCGGCAATGGCAGGACGCATCCCCGTAGGCTCGCCCACCACCGCCACCGCTATCGGCGGCAAGTCGGGCAACACCGATTCTATCCCGCCCTTGCCGGACACCTCCTCCTCGCACGAGGCAAGAAAAATATAATTGCTGTGAGGAGCCGGAGATTGCGCGTCAAGCCCGCACCGGCAGAGGTGCAGGAATGCCGCCAACAGCGACACCAGCGATGCGCCGGCATCATTGCTGCCCAAGCCATAGAGCCTGTCGCCCTCCTCCGTTGCCGCAAACGGGTCGCGCGTCCAACCGGCAACGGGCTTCACGGTGTCGATATGCGAATTGAGCAGAATCGTGGGACGCGCGTCGTCCCAATTTGCCGACCGCACCCACACATTATTTCCCTTGCGGCTTGGCGACCTGTTCTTTTTCTTTAAAAACGCCTCCAAGAGGTCTGCTGCCGCCTTTTCGTCGCGACTAAACGATGGAATGGCGAGCAATTGTTTGAGCAAATCAACTGCTTCACGATAATAATTATCAAATTTTTTCATAATAATTACGAATATTCGGCAAAGTTAGATAAAAATTTTGTACTTTTGCGACCAAATATGGTTAAACAATGGAATGTCATCATTTATCTGAATTAATTCATCGGCAAGCGAGCAAGTTTGGCGACGAAGAAGCACTGAAAATACGCGACAGGGACACGCATAAGTGGCATTCCGTGTCGTGGAATGAATTTTCTAAGAAAGTCATGTCTGTGGCTCAAGCCTTGTGCCACTTCGGGCTGAAACCGCAAGCCAATGTCGGCATTTACACGCCCAACTGCGCCGAATGTTTTTATGTGGACTACGGTGCGTTTGCCAATCGCGGGGCTGTGGTGCCGCTGTATTCCACTGCGTCCACTGCGCAATTGACCTATATCTTTCGGGAGGCGGAAATCGAGATTTTGTTCGTGGGCGAACAGGACCAGTACGACAAGGCATACACGCTCCAAACATCGCGCATCACGCATCTCAAGCAACTTATTGTCCTCGACCCTGCGGTGAAATTTGCGCTCAACGATAAGACAACCATCTACTTTGAGGCATTTATCTCGCCGAAAAACCGCAATTCGCAGGACATTATCTCCGTCGACAAGCGAATGAAAAGTGCACAGAACGAAGACACGGCGCATATCATATACACCTCCGGCACGACCGGCGAATCCAAAGGCGTTGTCCTCACTCACGCCAACTATCGCGCCGTGATGCAGACCCACGACATACGATTGGACTATCTGAAACAGCGTTTCCTGTCGATGAGCTTCCTGCCAATGGCGCATATTTTTGAAAAAGCGTGGAGCATCTATTGCTTCCACAGAGGCTGTAGCATCGCTATTTGCCCCGACCCGCACATTGTTCAGGACTGTCTGCAAGAGGTGCGTCCGGAGGCGATGTGCAGCGTGCCCCGCTTCTGGGAAAAGGTCTATGCCGGCGTGCAGGAGAAAATCGACAACTCCAACTGGCTGATTGCCAATCTGTTTATTGATGCCATCAACACGGGAGAGAGGTATGTTATGGACTACTGCAACGAAAACAAAAAAGCCCCGCTGGTGCTGCGGCTGAAATTTCGTTTCTACGATAAAACGGTATATCGTTTAGTGAAAAAAGCAGTTGGCATTGAGCGCGGCGTGATTTTTCCGGCAGCAGGCTCCTTTTTGTCGGACGAAATTATCACGCTTTTGCGGGCACTTAACATCCCGCTGGTGTATGGCTACGGATTGAGCGAAACAACGGCTACTGTTACATGCTACCCGCGCAGCCAGTTTGAAGTGGGCACCGTGGGCAAGGTGATGCCCGAAACGGAAGTGCGCATCGGCGACAAAGGCGAAATCCTCGTGAAATCCGCCAGCGTGATGAAGGAGTATTACAAAAAGCCCAAAGCCACCGCCACCGCATTCACGGAAGACGGCTTCTTCCGCACGGGCGATGTGGGCTATCTGACCGAGAATCAGGGAATAGTGCTCACCGATCGCCTGAAAGACCTCTACAAGACCTCTAACGGCAAATACATCGCTCCCCAGCAACTTGAATCGCGCCTCACAACCGACAAATATATTGAGGCAGCGATGGTGGTGGGCGACCAGCGGCGATACGTTACTGCCCTCATCATCCCCGACGAAGCCGAAGTGCTGCGATTTGCCAAGTCGAAAGGCATCTCGCGCCCGTCCGTTGAGGATTTATATAGGGATAAGGATATTCACGAACTTTTTGAACAGCGCATCTGCGCCATGCAGGCAGATATTCCCGGATACGAGCAAATCAAGCGTTTTGAACTGCTCAGCGAGCCTTTCTCTATCCAAAATGGGGAACTGACGAACACGCTGAAAATGAAACGCCGCGTGATTTTGGAGCGGTATGCCGATGTGATTGATTTAATGTATGCGTGATTCCAACTCGTGCAGCGTAATTTTCCCTTCATAAATCGCCTTCCCAATAATCACGGCGGGGATATGCGCCGCATCCAACCGTTGCACGTCGTCGAGGCACGAAACGCCGCCGCTGGCAATCAGATAGCATTCCGAATCGGCTGCCAAAATCTGTTTGTAGAGGTCGATATTCGGACCGGTGAGCATCCCGTCGCAACCGATGTCGGTGCAAATCACCTTGGAGATGCCCTGCTTGTGCCATTTCGCGATAAATGGGATAACGTCTTCGTCGGAATCCTCCGTCCAACCCGTTACAGACACTTTATTGTTGCGGCAATCGGCTCCCAGAATGATTTTGTCGGCACCAAACTTGTCAATCCAGCGTTGAAACAACTCCGGATTGTGTACGGCAATGCTGCCTCCGGTCACCATCTGCGCCCCACAGTCGAAAGCCACATTGAGGTCGAAGCCCGATTTCAGTCCGCCGCCAAAGTCGATGACCAGCGACGTGTGCGTAGCCAGCCGCTCCAGCACATCATAATTCACAATATGCTGCGCCTTGGCACCATCCAAATCCACCACATGGAGGCGGCTGATGCCGTGCGCTTCAAACATCTTCGCCACCTCCAGCGGGTCTTCATTATACACCGTTTTCTGCGCATAATCGCCCTTGGCAAGGCGCACGCACTTGCCGTCAAGGATGTCTATTGCGGGGATAATTTCTATCATAGTTCTATAAAATTCAGGGCTACGAAAAAGTTCGATAAATGAAGTTCCCTTGTAAATTATTATTTAATTCTTTACAAATCTGCCCCAAATTGCGAATGTCCTCGTTTGCAATCATTTCCTCGTTTGAGAGCAACTCAACACCATCGAATTGCTTTACCTCATCAAAAACAATACTAAAATCATTTTTTAGCAAATTATTTGTATTCATACTATTTATTTTATTACTTTTAATTTTGTTTGTGCTTCTAAATTTAAACGAATAGGAGCGACATCTGTTTGTGTTGAACAATTTGGACAAACAAAAACATCATTATTAGGATATGGAATGGCTCCTTTTTCGATTAAAGCATTTGATTTAAAATTTAATTGTATCTCATAATTACCACCACATTTTGGGCACATAAAATTAGTAGCGGCACTTGATATTTCTTCTTTTGTTCTTTTTGTGACCGGAATACTTGGCGGATTAGCTTGACTAACAGACTGGTAAATTTGAGAATTGGTTGTTTCAAAAATTTTATATATACCCGTCATATCAAACGCCATTTTCAAAAGGGTATAATATCTATCAATAGCTTCTGATAATTTTATATCTTTAGAATAATCTGTAATTTGCAATTTCATTTCTTCAAGGTCAGCGATTCGAATAGAACGCCCGTGCGTAAGCCAATCAGAATGTTTACATAATCTTCCCGCAATATCTTTTGCTCGCTTTTCTTTGTATGCGTCTGTAACTTTTTCTTTTGAAGTTGCCCGAATATCCCAATATTTGAATTTATACGTCTTTAGCCAATTTGTAACAAGAGTGCGTGAAAAGTTCTGTGCGTTTTCACAACTTTGGATTTCTCCCGGCGAAATGTTTTGTAAAATGGGAATATATGCAGGATTTAATTTTCCATTATTTTTTAAAACATCTTCTTTAATTTGTGTTAATCCATCAAGAAATGCATCTGCAGAAAAGCGTTTCCCATTCATCATCATTTGAGCATCAATTGGACCAAGTGAAGAATTAGGACTCATTAAAATTTCATCGCCGGCCATCGTGAAAATTGTTCCGGCACTTTTTGCTGAACCGGGAATTATTATTCCTAATTTAGAAAACTTTGTTCTTAAAGAATCAACCATATCCTCGACAGCTTCCGCAAAACCGCCGGGGGTTTCTAACACAACATCAATATCTTTTGTTTTTATGAAAGATAATTGGTCTCTAAAAGGTAATAAATCTGCCGGAGAAATAGATGTCGGAGCGTTCTTGTTAGAGTCGCTTGCATAAACCAAAATATCACGTTGACGTATATTCGCGATTTCTTTCAACCATTTTTTTCGTTCTGCGGTTAGCTCCTCAAACGAGAATCGACATTTCATATATTCAGAAAAATATCCCATAGCATTTTTTCGGCAAAGTTACTAAATATTTTTTACAAAGAACTCTTTTTTGTAAAAAGCATTCTCAAAAGACATCTATAAAATTTTGCAATATCTGCGCCCCCACCGCCCCGCTCTTCTCGGGATGAAACTGCGTGGCAAAAAAATTGCTTTTCTGCAAGGAGGCGCAAAAGGGCTGTATATAATCCGTTGTGGCAATGCCGTTTGCATTGAGCGGCACATAGTAACTATGCACAAAATAGACAAACGCGCCTTCGGTGATGCCTTTATACAGGTCGCCTTTCAAGCCCGTCAGCGTGTTCCACCCTATGTGGGGGACTTTGTCGGCGTGCCGATGCGGCAGGAAGCGTTGGACGGGTGCGTCAAAGATGCCCAAACAGTCCACATTGCCCTCCTCCGACGATTTGCACAAGAGTTGCATCCCAATACAAATCCCTAATACAGGCTGTTTTAGATTGCATATCAATTCATCCAAACGATGCGCTTTCAGGTAGTGCATCGTTTGGGTGGCTTCGCCCTGTCCGGGAAAAATCACCTTGTCAGCCGCTTGAATCACGTCTTTATCCGCTGTCACAGCAGGCTCAATGCCCAGCCGCTTGAGGGCATTGACGACGGAGCAAACGTTTCCCGCATTGTAGTCTATTATTGCAACGTTCATTTTTAATTATTGAAAACTTTTAAACAGTCAATTTCGAGGGGCAAAGTTATATCAAATTTCTATGCAAACCAATTTTTATGGAAAAAAATCGTCGTAATTCAAAAATAATTTCTACTTTTGTTGCCGAATAACAAATTGCAAAAGTAAATGTATGAAAAAATTAAAAAATGTATTTTATTTGGCAGCGATAGTTGCTTCAGCGGTAGTAGTTGGTTGTGAAAAAGACGTCGACGATGTTAAAGCCGTTAACAGCAGTCTTGATGATGTGATTAAGATTCCTTCAACAAGTATAGATGTTGATGCTGTAGAGGTAGCAGTGTACTATGTAGAAGACAACAAAACTAAAACGTATGTCTTAGCGGAGGCAAAGAGTGAGAATGGTGAATTTACAATCCGGTTGCCGGCATCCGTACCCGCGCAATATCTGAGTCCAATTTCTAAGTATTTTTCTCGTCGACCAGAGGTTGAAGTAAACGATGTCAATGCGAATTGGACTTATGGGGGGGGCTTCTACATTTTTGCGTGTAAAGATAAAGGTACTGTAGGAGATTTTTGGTATGGCAATGGTGAGAATTACGCTTTCTTCTGTTATGTTGATAGAGATGTCAATGTGACCGGTGTTGACGGCGAGTTTTATTGGAGTCTGTTTCTGAAAAAAGGATGGAACAAATGCTATATGAAATCGACCACCATCGTCGACCTTGCTATTGGTGGCAAGCAATATGACTTGGAATTTTATACAACATCTACAGAACCGAGTGGACTGACGTGGAATTATAAGCACTACGTCGCCGTCGATGACGCGATAACGATAAAGCATTAAAAATAAAAGAGGAGTATGAAAACGAACAACAGTAACACGATGACCCTTGAAGAGTTCAAGGAAAAGCATTACGGTAAAATAGGCACTCCACAGCGAAATGAACTTGAAGTTGGCTCTGCAAACTTCAGACTTGGCGCGTTATCACACGAAGCGCAAACGGGAAAAAGTTTTGCACAAATCACGGAAGGTACGCGAAAGGTCGGTCATGTCCCAAACATTTTTTCCATTTTATTTAGAAGTAAAACAACCGCCGTGGCAGTCTGTTCATAAAAAAAAACACAGAAAAAAATTCTGTGTTTTTCAATAGACAATACCGTGTTCATCGCTATTTCGCAAACGCCACAGCGCGCGTTTCCCGAATCACGGTGATTTTCACCTGCCCCGGATACGTCATTTCGTCCTGAATTTTCTTTGCGATTTCGTTGGACAGGCTTTCTGTTTCCGCGTCGGTGATTTTTTCGGCACCCACAATCACGCGCAGTTCGCGACCGGCTTGGATGGCGTAAGTTTTCAGCACGCCCGGATAGGAGAGTGCCAACTGTTCCAGGTCGTTGAGTCGCTTGATGTATGCCTCCACGATTTCGCGGCGGGCACCCGGACGGGCTCCCGAAATGGCATCGCAGACCTGCACAATCGGTGCCAACAGGGTGGTCATCTCCATCTCGTCGTGGTGCGACCCGATGGCGTTCACGATGTCGGGCTTTTCGTGGTATTTTTCTGCCAGTTTGGCACCCAATTCGGCGTGCGGCATTTCCGGCTCGTCGTCGGGCACTTTCCCAATATCGTGAAGCAGTCCGGCACGCTTGGCTTTTTGCGGGTTCAACCCCAACTCGGATGCCATGATGGCGCAGAGATTGGCTGTTTCGCGGGAGTGTTGAAGCAGATTTTGTCCGTATGACGAGCGGTATTTCATACGCCCAATCATCCGCACCAAATCGGGATGCAAGCCGTGAATACCCAAATCAATGGTGGTGCGTTTGCCCGTTTCAACGATTTCTTCTTCCACTTGTCGGCGCACCTTGTGCACGATTTCCTCGATGCGGGCGGGGTGGATGCGACCGTCCTGCACCAATTGGTGGAGCGACAGGCGGGCTATTTCGCGCCGCACGGGGTCGAATCCCGACAGGATAATCGCTTCGGGCGTGTCGTCCACCACGATTTCGATGCCCGTGGCGGCTTCCAATGCGCGGATGTTGCGCCCTTCGCGACCGATGATGCGCCCTTTTATCTCGTCCGAATCAATGTGGAACACCGAGATGGCATTTTCGATAGCCGTTTCCGTTGCCACGCGCTGGATGGATTGCACCACGATTTTCTTCGCCTCCTTGGCGGCGGTCATCTTCGCCTCTTCCACCACCTCGTTGATGTAGGCGGCGGCAGAAGTCTTCGCCTCCTCTTTCAGCGACTGCGCCAGACGTTCTTTCACTTCCTCGGCACTCAGCCCCGAGAGGGCTTCCAGACGCTCAATTTCCGTCTTGTGCACCCGATCGAGTTCGGATTTTTTCTGTTCGATGATGCCTAACTGATTGTTCAGATTTTCCCTGATGGCTTCCACTTCGTTGCGTTTGCGCGCCAATTCGTCTTGCCGCTGGTTGAGCTGCATCTCCTGTTGCCGCGCCTGAGCGAGTTGCGACTGGATTTGAACTTCCTGCGACTGCAATTTTGCGTTGCGTTCGCTCGTTTGCTTTTCCCAATCGGCTTTCATCGTGATAAATTGCTCTTTCACTTCCAGCAATTTATCCTTTTTGAGGCTCTCTGCCTCCTTTTCGGCATCCCTCAAAATCAGTTTGCCCTGTGTTTTTGTTCGCCCGTTGAAGGCAAACCACGCTGCCACCGCCCCGAGTAATAAGGCAATCAGGGCAGTTGCGCCGTAAATCAGTATTTGTGTTGTTGTCATTAGTAATTTTACTTTTTATTTATTTATAATTATTTTTTATTCTCATTCTGTTTTTTGCTGATTTTCTTTCAAAAAAGTTTCCAGCGTGATGTTCAAATGGTGCACTTTAGAAATGACCGAAGGAAACAGTTTTTCATTCTTCTCTTTCTCGGTTTCCGCCAGCAGCGAGTAGTGAAACCCTGTTACTCGCAGCAAATTCTCTTCTGCCAATTTGGCATCGGCATAGAGGGTACTGTATTCCAAACATTTGCCGTCAAAAAGGCGGGCAGAACGCCTCACAATCCCTTCCTCCGTCCGTTTGCAGGCGTATGTAAAGTGCTTGCCATAAATTCCCAACTGTATCTTTAACGAATCGTCTTCTGCTGCCATTTTTTTATCGTTGTACCTCCCTTTTTTTTAAGCGTTCAACATTGCAATACATTCATCAATCTCCTTCACCATTTGCGACAGAGTATCTTTCGCCTCCTTGAAGTCTGCGCCATTGCCGCCACCAAATGCTCTCACGAGGTTGAGCGTTTCGCATTGCTGCTTCCAATCCTCTATTTCGCGCTTCAACTCCGCATTTCGTTGCTTCAATTCTTCATTTTGCTGTTTCAACTCTGTACATTCTGTCTTCAAATTTTTACACAAAAGCAGCACTTGGTGCACCTGAGCCTCCAATGTCACTAATTCTTTCTGCTGTTCTTCTGTCATTTTTAAACAAATTCCGACACAAAGTTACACATATTTTTTTATATAACAAGAAAACCGGCTTTTTTTTCACGTATTTTTTTGTACCGTTATACTATAAAATAGTGTTCAACAGTTCCGTTGCCGACATTTCCATTTTGGAAAAAGCGAACAGTTTTTTGCCCAAATCTTTTAATGACGCACCAATGTGATACAAATCGTTGTCTATCAACAGAAAACGGTCGTGTATATTTTGCTTTTCGGCAATTGCAACGAGCGGGTATTGGGCATTGTGTCGCTCCAAATCAAGTGCCAACTGCTCTGATATTTTTGCGGTGTAAATGGTTGCTTTTATGCCGTTTCCCCTTTTTGATAAAAGCATTAAAACGCTGTCATCTACATAGTTATCAATCAGAACGATTGACTTTTCGGCTGATTTTATCAAATCGGAGGCGAATTTGTAGGCATCAAAAATTTGTCCGTCATAAAACACGCCCTCGACAGGTGGCAAACTTGTGCGAACAAAAAAATCCATCTGTTTTTGGTGTTCCAATAATTTTTGTTCGTGCTGAAACAGTTTAGGGGACTTCTAAAAACTACTTTTTTCAAATTGATTTTTCAACAAAGCCGAAGTCCGTTAAAAACTTTGTCTAAAATCGGCGCAAAGTTACACTATTTTTTTGAAATCTGTTCTAAAAATCCAAATTT
>BNTR01000065.1 GCA_025996755.1 Bacteroidia bacterium | reverse complement strand
ATCCCTAAACCACCTGTTTGAATTGCCCCTCAACGACTATGCCGCCGAATATTCGACCGGAATGAAAAAGAAATTGGCATTTATGGCGTTGCTGATGCAGAAAAACGATATTTTACTGCTGGACGAGCCGTTCAACGGGCTGGATTTATCGTCGTGCCTCATTTTAAAGCAAATTTTATTGCAGTTGAAAGCGAAAACCAAAACAATTTTGCTATCATCGCACATCCTCTCGTCGCTAACAGACATTTGCGACACAATAGTGTATTTGCATCACGGAAAAATACAAAAGACATATTCAAAAGACACTTTCGACATCATTGAGCAAGAAATAATGGATGGCAATATTGGTGAAAAGCTAAAAGCAGTTGCTCCTTTGTGTGTTTAATGTTCCAAAAATATTTACTTATGGGCAACCGCATCAGATTTATGATGAAAAGGAAGACCGTAAGGTCTTTAATACCCCGTACGGGGTTATCAAAATTTAACGACTTCCGGCGTAACAGCCGGAGGCAAAATCATCCCGAATTATGAGTTGGCAAGAAAAAGCAATTAAGTGTTTAAAAGATAGTCTATATCCAATTCCTGTTGAATTGAACGAGATAGATTGGAAGAGCAATTTGTCGTCGAAAACCGACAGGTTGGCGCAACATTTGTGTGCCTTTTCCAATCAAGAGGGCGGTGGTTTCCTTGTTTACGGCATGAATGACGATGCCACAATGTTTACGATGGTTATCACCGCTCGGCAGGACAGACGGTAAAAATGTCGAAAGAGGCAGTAAAATTTATGATTTCCGCCGCACACGGTATTCCATACGAATTTCAAATTGCGATGAAAAATATTTCGGCAGACGAGGCACTTAATTTGTTGGATTACAAGCATTTTTACGAACTATTAGACAAAAATGCACCCAAAGCAACCGACACAATACTCTCAAATTTGCAGGATTACAAGTTTGCTGTTCAAGACGGCGATGTGTGGAATATTACCAATTTAGGTGCAATTTTGTTTGCAAATGACTTTGCGCAATTTGGCTACTTAAATGCAAAGCCCGTCCGCATCCTGCGATATGTGGGAACAAACAATCTGGTTTTGGAAAAGGAACATACCGAAACAAGAGGATATGCCGCTGCCTTCGATGATATGGTTGATTATATTATGAAAAACCTGCCGCAGCAGGAAATCATAAAAGGTGCAATCAGGCAGAACAAAACGGATTATCCGCACACAGCGATACGTGAATTTTTGGCAAATTGCCTTGTGCATCAGGACTTTGCGATAACAGAAACTGATGTAATGGTTGAGATTTTTACGGATAGAATAGTGATGACCAATCCCGGCTCGCCTTTGACGGATGTAAACCGTTTTATTGACTTGCCACCCCGTTCTCGCAACGAAAAATTGGCGCAAGCTCTTCTTTTGCTGCATATTTGTGAGCGCAGGGGTAGCGGTGTGGACAGAGCAATTGAAGCATTGGAAACAGCATTGATGCCTCCTCCGAAATTCACGAAAGGCGAATATTTTACGCGGGTATTTATTTATGGACGACAAAAATTATCGGCTATGGGCAAACAGGATAAAATCCGTGCCTGCTATCAGCATTGCTGTCTTCTGTTTGAAAACAACATTGAAATGACCAATCAAGCTGTACGGGAACGGTTTGAGATAGATAAAAAGAACTATTCTACTGCTTCTCGTATTTATTGCAGACACTTGTGATGCCGGATTAATAAAGATAGCAGATGCTGAAAATGTGTTTCGTAAATTGGCAAGTTATGTGCCATTTTACGCATAGTTTTTATGTGATTGAACTTTTCCCTGCAAAGCAAAAATATAACGGGCCATGAAAATGATTCGCCAACAAATTCTTTGACATTTTGGTACACGCTTATTGGTCTGAATCAAGATTTACAGGACTTTTTCAGGGCAACCACGTCAAAATTTAAAATGATATGCAAAAGATGATTTTATTTGTATTAATAATTAGTTTAAGTATGTTTATGTCCTATTGTAACTCATTATTCCCAGATGAAAAACTTACAATGCAAAGAGGAGATTATGAGGGAAACGAGTTGAAAATTGATGGATATTACTATCGTCAAGAAGTTACTGAGGTATCCTCACGTACAATGGTGATGTTTTTGTATCGGAATGGTATTTTGTTATCATGTGGAAGTTTTTCTACCATAGATTTAAATATTGTTGTGGAAGAACTGCCCAATAGATATACCTTAGTTGAAGAAAAACAAGAATGGATGGGGCGTTTTTCTATTGATAAAAATCTCATTCAAACCGAACAATGGGTAGAATCGCCGTCTGGAGCAAGCTCATCTATTTATAGACGTTCAGGCTATATTGAAAACGATACAACCATTCATTTTACAGAATCTTATTACTCAGGGAGGAACGAAGCAAATTGATGAAGTTTGGCATTTCAAACAATTTGATAATAAGCCGGATAGTACAAATGTGTATATCAAATAATTTAGCAACTTTGAAATTGTGAATTCCTTGTTCGGCGTAGTTTGGATGGTTCAATCTATGCAATAGAATAGAAAAATTTCTTCCCTAAGCGGCTAATGGAAGAGTTGGAATTATTTTTCGTACCTTTCCTCTAAAAATCCTCAATCAGTACAGATAGGATAACTTTGTAATGTATTGATAATGAGCATATATTATCTTTTGTAGCGATGAGGCAGGCACAAAGTAGTACCGCCCCCCCCCCATTTAATGAAGGTGAGTATATGGGTATTGTAAAAGTTAAAATACTTTCCTCTACGAGCTTACTTGTCTCACACGCGCTTTCATTGCCGACACTGCTTTTGCTGTTCATTTTGCAAACACGGGATATTGGCTTTTCAGTCAATTCACCACAAAGGTATGGAACTGAAACAATGTCGGAAGAAACTTGTTGCCATGCAGGGTTTTGTTCGACTTTATTTTGCCTGCCGATTCATCGTTGCGCGGGCGCAGTCCTGCCCAGCCAATCAAATTGGAGGCTTTACCGAATTGGCTCATATCATTACCTGTCTCTGCGAGAATACAGTAGGCACTGAACTCTTTAATACTCGGTATGGTGGTCAGCAACGAGATTTCCTTGGCAAAATAGTTGTTTAACAATTAGTTTATAATCACGCTACAAAGGTAGCAATTGTACTTCGAGTTAGGTAGCTGTATGCCCGAAAAGGATGGCTGGTCTTGACTTTTTTATTCATACGCTTGCATATCTTGTGATTTTTATCTAATTTTGCACCATGAACACAATCCACATAAAAGACCTCGCGCACATCCGCGCCGCCGCCAAGGAATTTGTCAGCCAGATGGGCGACCGCACGGTTTTTGCATTCAGCGGGGCAATGGGCGCGGGCAAAACGACGTTCATCAAAGCCGTGTGCGAAGAATTGGGCGTGACCGACGCAACGGGTAGCCCCACATTCGCCCTCGTGAACGAATACCGCTCCGAAACGACGGCAGAACTGATTTACCACTTCGATTTCTACCGCATCAACGACGAGCGCGAAGCCGAAGCCATCGGCACAAGCGACTATTTCGACAGCGGCGCAATCTGTTTCATCGAATGGGCTGAAAAAATTACCCCTCTGCTGCCCGACGACACCGTGCATATCCGCATGACAGAAAGTCCCGATGGCTCGCGCTGTCTGGACTTCAATGCAGTATGACTCCGTACCAACTACGCCAAAACGGGTGCCACCGAAACGAAAGAGCGGTCGTCTTTGCGTTTGCGGAACACTACGGTGCCATTGATGAGGGCAAACAGTGTGTGGTCTTTGCCTATGCCGACGTTTTCGCCGGGGTGGTGTTGGGTGCCGCGCTGGCGGATGAGGATGTTGCCTGCCTTGCAGATTTCACCACCAAAAATCTTCACTCCCAATCGTTTGCTATGCGATTCGCGACCGTTCTTTGAACTGCCGACTCCTTTTTTGTGTGCCATTTTTTTACAATTTTACAGTTTAAAGTTTAATGTCTTTTATCACGATTTGAGAAAACTGCTGACGGTGACCGTTCAGTTTGCGGTGCCCCTTTCTCCGTTTTTTGTGGAAAATCAGGACTTTGTCGCCTTTCACCAAGTTTTCTACTACTTCTGCCACCACTTTCGCGCCTTCGATGACGGGCGTTCCAATGGTAACTGCGCCGTTATTATCGGCTAATAACACTCTCTCAAACTCGACTTTTGCGCCGGTTTCTGCTTCAAGGTGGTGTACAAACAATTTCTGACCTTTCTCGGTTTTGAATTGCTGACCTTGAATTTCTACAATTACATACATCTGTTCCTTATATTTAAGGGTTATGTCCGGGGGTGGAAACGCGCTCACGCTTCACTTGTTCGACCCTTGAAGAACTTTGAGGGCACAAAGGTACAACTTTTTTTTGAATTACCAAACATTTTTGGCAATTATTTTCAGAAATTCGCTCGACATGACGCGCGGGGGGCACGTGGTTATCAAAAAAAACATCTTACCTTTGCACCGTCAAACGAAAAAAAGAGAAAATGAAAAATGCCATTATACTGCTCTTGTTGTCTGTTAGTGTATCTACTTATGCCCAAGTGAAAATTGTGGATGCAAAAACGGATGAGCCTGTTGCTTTTGCCCATTTGGTTATAGATAAAGGTAAATTTGGAGCCGGTTCGGATGTTAACGGCGTTGTATCATTAGCCGAGTTAAGCGACAAAATGCAAAACGCTGTCGATACAATGATTACTATTCGACATCTTGGATATGAAAATTTTGAAATTGGATATCAAACATTAAAACAATTGTCGATTATCCAATTGACAGAACGTGATGTTATTCTTCCCGAAGTTGAAGTAACTCCCGTGAAACAATATGATTATGTGGTTTTAAAGGGTTTTTACCGAAGCTATCATGTGGAAGATAATGTGTTAAAATACTACACTGATGGTATTGTGGAGTATTGTATTTCCCCCAATAAATCAAAAATGCAATTTAGATTGTTGGAACAGCGGAGTTTTCGTAATCAGGATTTGATTGATAAACTAAAACAAAAATCCATTGTGGTTGTCGAAATTATGGCAAAAATACCTCGTATTGATGGAAAAACTATACAGCAAGAATTGGGGAAAGAATATATTTTTCAACCACACGAAAACAGAATTGATATTTTGAAAAAAAATCAAAAAGTAGGCTTTGTGCAATCGGATTTAAACTCGGATGCAGCTTCGATTAGTGTAAATACAATTTTGCCAAATCAAGAAGAAAAGTTTAGTATTTTTGGCTATACCGCTCGAATGCAAAAATATGAACGTATGGAACAATTTTCCATATCTGACATAAACCAAATAGATGTTCCGCATTTGGAAAGTTATATGGAACATACTCGGATGTATTTCAGTCACAAAAAAGATCCGGCAGAAGCATTATTGGAAGGAACAACCGAGTTCTATGTAACTGAAAGGCAATACCTTACTAAAAAAGAATTGAAAGGCATAAAATGGAAGTCAGATTATAGTTTTCCTAAATCATCCTCTTTTTCGTATGAATATTGGAAAGATTTAGAACAATATCATATACCCGCATCGAGCAGTCAAATTGAGAACGAATTAGGAAAATCATTAATTCCATATTAATGCCACTCTTTCCCCCCGAAATAATCAATGACACCACAGAAGCCCTGTTCGTCAAACGCAGTGTACACAGCAAGGCAATCTACCTCGTTGTAGTATTCGCAGTAGCGGCAACTCTTGCCGCCTTGCCATTCATCTATGTGCAGGTCAGCACCCAAGCCCGCGGCACTATTCGCACGCCCAACGAAAATAATCCACTGCAAACGTCTGTCTATGGCGAAGTTACGGATATTCGCATTGCTGAAAATGCGGAAGTCTTGCGTGGCGATACTTTGCTGGTCGAGTGCTACGTGTCGCCGACGGATATTGGCTATACGACACGCCTTATTTTGCAACTGAAAAACGGCTACAAAGGCAACCTCAAAAAGGGCATGACGCTCACCGGTCGTTTCTATCTGACAGACAGGAGTTTATGGCAACTGCTATTTGATAAAGTGGATAATTGGGTAAATCCAAAAATTGTCTGAACCATGATTTTTAGGATTAAAAAGATTTTCAAGATTAAATTAATCCATCCCGTTAATCTTTCTAATCCTAAAAATCACGGTTCAGACAAAAAAAAGAATAATGAGCATAAAAATAAAGCAAAGAGATATAACAGACTGCGGAGCAGCCTGTTTGGCATTGAAGACTTTGCCAATATCAAAACGGAAAATCGGTTTATTCGCATTTTTTCACCCCACCAACTCAATCACCTCCATATCCCGAATTTCCGCGCCGGCAATCACAAAGCGCACAAGTGTCCGCACGGTGTGGAAGCCGTATTTGCCTGCCGCGCCCGGATTGATGTGCAGCATTTGCAAACGCTTGTCGTATTGAACTTTCAGGATGTGCGAATGCCCGCAGACAAACAATTTGGGGGGATTGGCGTAAAGTTCTTGGCGAATTTCCGGCGCATATTTCCCCGGATAGCCTCCTATATGTGTCAATAAGACAGGCACTTGCTCAATTTCAAAGCGCAACGTTTGCGGACAAATCGCGCGGAGCGCGTGGCTGTCGATGTTCCCATAAACGGCGCGCGTCGGCTTAATCGCCGCCAAACGATTGAACACTTCGTCGCTGCCGATGTCGCCCGCATGCCAAATTTCGTCACAGTCGCCAAAATAGTGCGCAAATTTGTCGTCCCAATACGAGTGTGTATCGGAAAGTACACCTATTTTTGTCATAAATTCAGATGTTGAACGGGTGCAAAGGTAACTATTTTTGCCAAAAAAAACGTAACTTTGTATCCAAAAAGCGGAAATGCAGGAAATAAATCAGTTGCATATCAAATATCTGTTGGGGGTGGGTCCGAAAAAGGCGGAAACCTTGCAGAAGGAAATCCAGGTCGTCACTTGGGAGGATATGCTGTATTATTTTCCGTACAAGTATATCGACCGCAGTAAGATATTCACAATCAAAGAGATACAGGGCATTGCGGGTCAAGCCCGCAACGACAATTCGATGCCCTATATCCAGTTGAAAGGGAAAATCAGCGATTTCCAAATACAGGGCGTGGGGAGCAAACGGCGGCTGTCGGCGGTGTTCAGCGACGGCACGGGCAGCATCGACCTGGTGTGGTTTCAGACGCTCAAACACATTATGAACACCTGCAGCGAGAGCACGGAGTATATCCTCTTCGGCAAGCCCACCGTGTTTGGGCACCGCCTGAGCGTGGCGCACCCCGAATTGGAAACGGAAAACAAGTTTTACGCCGGTCAATTGGGAATGCAGGGGCTTTACAACACCACGGAGCGGATGAAAAATGCGTTCCTCCATTCGCGCGCCATCCAAAAGATTATCACTCAGATACTTGAGAACATCAAAACGCCCCTGCCGGAAACGCTTCCGCAGGAGATTACCGACCGGGCGTATCTTGTTTCGCTGGATACCGCGCTCAGAAACATCCATTTTCCGCAGACACCCGAAATGTTGCGGCAGGCGCAATACCGACTGAAATTTGAGGAGTTGTTTTATCTGCAACTCAACATCTTGCGGGTTACGAAATACCGCGAGAAGCGCATCGCCGGCTTGCGATTTTCGCAGGTGGGCGAATATTTCAACCATTTCTATTTCAATCACTTACCATTTGAACTCACGGGCGCGCAAAAGCGTGTAGTCAAAGAAATTCGGCAGGATGCCAATTCCGGCAGGCAGATGAATCGCCTCTTGCAGGGCGATGTGGGCAGCGGCAAGACGCTCGTGGCACTGCTGTCGATCCTCATCGCGCTCGACAACGGCTTTCAGGGCGCGATTATGGCACCCACGGAGATTTTGGCGACGCAGCACTACGAAACGATTTCCGAACTGCTGGCGGGGATGCCCATCGAAATAGCCCTGCTGACCGGTTCCACGAAGAAAAAAATCCGCACGGAAATCCTGCCCAAGATAAAAACCGGCGAAATAAAAATCGTCATCGGCACCCACGCCCTCATCGAGGACACGGTCGAATTTGCCAACCTCGGCTTGGTGGTGGTGGACGAGCAGCACCGCTTCGGCGTGGTGCAGCGGGCGCGCCTCTGGAAGAAAAACGCAATCCCGCCACACGTGCTTGTGATGACGGCAACCCCCATCCCACGCACGCTGGCGATGACTGTGTACGGCGATTTGGACGTGTCCGTCATCGACGAACTCCCCCCCGGTCGCAAGCCCGTGAAAACGGTGCACACGTTTGAAAAAAAACGCGGACATCTCTACGAATCGGTGCGCAAACAACTGCAAGAGGGTCGTCAGGTCTATATCGTCTATCCGCTGATAGAGGAAAGCGAGAAAGTGGACATCCAAAATTTGGTCGAGGGCTTTGAAAAAACCAAGCAGATTTTTCCCGAATACAAGGTGTCGATGCTGCACGGCAAGATGAAACCCGCCGACAAAGATGCTGAAATGCAGCGGTTTGTGTCCGGCGAAACGCAAATCATGGTCGCCACCACCGTGATTGAAGTGGGCGTGAACGTCCCCAACGCCTCCGTGATGCTGATTGAAAACGCCGAACGCTTCGGCTTGTCGCAATTACATCAGCTGCGCGGACGTGTCGGAAGGGGTGCCGACCAGTCGTTCTGCATCCTTGTTACAAAATACGAACTGTCGGAAAACACCCGCAAGCGCCTCGCCATCATGACCGAAACCAACGACGGCTTCCGCATAGCCGAAGAAGACCTCAAACTGCGCGGACCCGGCGACATCGACGGCACCCAGCAAAGCGGCATCGCCTTCAACCTCAAAATAGCCAACCTCGCCCACGACGGGCAAATCCTGACCACCGCCCGCGACTTTGCCCGCGACATTTTGGATGCCGACCCACTGCTTGAACAGCCCCAAAACGCCCTGCTCGCCCGCCAACTCGCCCGCCTCAACAAAGAGAAGCAGATGGGGTGGTTTATGATTAGCTGATGTTTTTTCAAAAATGGGTTTTCAAAAACGGGTTTTCATAGCCCCTGCAAAATATCCGCTTTCAAATCATCGAAATTTTCCAAGCCCACGGAGAGGCGTAGCATGTTGGCGGGGACGCAGACCAACTTTTTCAGTTCGTCGCTCAATGTGACGTAGATGGTGGATAAGGGGTGGATAATCAGCGACTTGTTGTCGTAGATGTTGGTGGCGCGGCGGATGACTTGCAGGTTGTTCATCAGTTGGAAGCACGCCGATTGGTCTTTGAGGGCGAATGTCAGCATGGAGCCGGGGTATTCGCCGAACTGTTCGCAACTTAGTTTGTAGAACGGGTTGGTCGGCAAGCCGTTGTAGTGCACGTCTGTTACGCCGGGCACAGTTTGCAGGAATTGTGCCAGCTGCTTGCACGTGCGCGAAGAACGCTCGAAGCGCAGCGACAGGGTTTCCAAGCCAAGGCTTTGCAGATGAGCCGTTTGCGGTGCCATATAGGCTCCGATGTTGCGGGATATTTCGCCTCTCAGTTTGGTGGTGAAGGCTGTTTTGCCTGCCGTTTTTGCGAGTTCGCCCAGGCGGGGCGATTTTGACCAGTCAAATGTCTGGTGGTCAAGGATTAAGCCGCCGATGCTGGTGGCTCCGCCCGACACATATTTGGTGCTGGATGCCACTTCGATGTCCACGCCCAAGCGTCTGCCGTTGAATTGGGGCCAGGGCACGAGGGTGGAATCGGCAACTAAGGGGACATTTTTTTTATGCGCCAACTGCGAAAGTGCCTTTAAGTCAGCCACTTCCATGTGCGGGTTGGTGATGATTTCGGCGAACACGGCGCAGGTTTTCCCGTCAATGTGCTTGTCCACCTCCGCGGGGTTGAGCAGGTCGCAGAAGCGCACTTCCACGCCGAAGGCTTTCAGGGTGATATAGAACAGCGAAAAAGTGTTGCCAAAGAGGTGGGAGGTGGTTACGATGTTGCCGCCCGCAAATGCGATATTTAAAAAAGTGTTGGAAATCGCCGCCATACCGCTCGACACGGCGAGGACGTGCTCTGCACCGCTTATTTCTTTCACACGCTCTTCAAACGCCTCCACGGTGGGGTTGGAAATGCGCGAATAGGTGTGCCTCCCCGACTTGCCGAGGAACGCCTGCTCCATCGCCTCGGCGGTGTCAAACTCGAATGCCGCGCCGGCATAAATGGGCATCGTGATGGAGCCATGCGCATCTTTTAGATGAAAACGTTGGCTCAAAATCGCTGTCGAACAATCTTTTTCTGCTTCTTTCATTGTGCTGTTTTTTTTCACTGTTTGCGTTATTTTTTACTCTATGAAGCGCAAAGGTACAAAAAAATTATATAAAAAGACCGCTTATTCATTTTTTTTTCGTACCTTTGTCCCTTGAATAAAGAAATTTAGTTATGCCGGAAAAGAAAATACTTTTTATTGTAACGGAAGTTTCCCCCTATTTGGCAGATTCTGAACAGTCGCTCATTGCGCGGCATCTGGCGCAGGGAATCTACGACAAAGGGCGGGAAGTTCGTATTTTTATGCCCAATTTTGGGGCGGTCAACGAACGGCGAAATCAATTGCACGAGGTCATTCGCCTCTCCGGGCTAAATATCATCATCAACGACACCGACCACCCGCTGGTGCTCAAGGTGGCGGGGATGCCGGCGACTCGTTTGCAGGTCTATTTTATTGACAATGATGATTATTTTGCGCGAAAAAGACTGTTTCACACCATCGACGGTGAGGAATTTACCGACAACGGCGAGCGGGCTATTTTTTTCGTGCGCGGCGTGATGGAAACAATCAAAAAACTGCGCTGGTTCCCCGATTTGATTCACTGCCACGGCTGGATTTCGGCACTGACGCCGCTCTATATCAAGAAATATTACAGAAACGACCCCTGTTTTAAGCACACCAAAGTGGTTTATTCCATCTATGACGATGAATTTTACACCTTTTTCTCCCACAATTTTCACGAGATATTGAAAATTGAAAATGTGAAGGACAAAGACGTGGTGGGCGTGAAGGCAAACCCCGATTTTGAGGCTTTGAGCAAGCTGGCGATTGATTTTTCGGATGGCGTGATTCAGGGCAGCCCCAAAATTTACGAGGGACTGAAAGAATATGCCCTGTCGAAAGACGTGCCATTCCTCGATTTTCAGGGCGAAGACGTTTATATTGACAAATTTAATGAACTTTATGATAAACTTTTATTGGAAAAGTAGAGGATTGCGGGTCAAGCCCGCAATGACAATTACGAAGGGGCTGCGAGTGCCCGCAATGGCGTTGGTTGTGAGTGTTTGCTGCCTGTCGTCGTGCGATTTAGACGTGCTCGACGAAGTGGGGGCGGGGATTCAGCCCGATGGCGACAAAATTGAGGTCAAGAGCGACTCGTTCGACGTGAGCGGCACGACCGTTTCGATGGATAATATCTACGCCAAGTCGATTTATGGTATGCTGGGCAAACTTTCTGACCCCGCCTATGGCGATATTGCATCGAGTTATGCCTGCCAATTCTACCCTACGGCGGGCTTCGACGGCATCGTTGAGGGCGCGGGCATCGACTCGGTGCAACTGAAAATTTTGTACTCTTCTTTCATCGGCGATTCGGTTGCCCCGATGGGGGTGAGCGTATATCCGGTGACGAAACTGCCTGCCAATTACTACACCGACGACCCCACGCCGTTTTACGATATGAACACCGTTTGGGGCACGCAGGCATACTCGGCTCGCGATATGAGCATCTCCGACTCGGCTTATGCTGCCACCGAAGGGGCTTATTACCGTGTCGTTTCCGTTGATTTACCCTCCAAAATCGGGGTGGACTTATTGGCGGAATACAATAAGGACAAGCAGCACGGCGCATACGCCTCTCTCGAAGCGATGGCGGACTTTTTTCCGGGTGTGTATGTGGCACCCACTTTCGGCACGGGGAGTATGCTGAACATCGAAAAAACAGAGATTTACGTCTATTACAAGCGCGAATATCACACGACGGCTTCGGATGGCGAAACGGATTCGATGTATGTGGGCACGAGTGCCTCTGTGCTAACGGTGACGAAGGAAATGATACAGTTGAATCGCTATGCAAATTCCAAAGATGAACATCTGTTGGAAGAAAGTGCCGACAGGATGTATCTGAAAACCCCTGCCGGCGTGTGTGCGCAACTGACCATTGATATTGAACAGATTAGGGAGAAAATGGGCAACCGCAAACTTAGCAACGTGAACCTCGAACTCAAAGCCGTGCCGAAAGAATACTCCTCCGGCTTCAGCCTGGGTTTTCCGGGCACGAATGCGGTGAACACGCTCAATGCGACGCGCTCCAAACTGCTGTTGCTCGTGAAAGACTCGATGCAGACCTTCTTTGAAGGCGGCAAAATAGCCGACAATCGCGCCTGTTATTTGTCCACGTTCAACACCACGGCATATTCCTATCAATATGCCAACATCGCGAATATGGTGCAGCGCGCCATCGACAATTCGGTTGCAGAATTGCAACTGCTATTGATTCCGGTGCAGGTGTCCTACTACGTCGAATCGTCCTATTACGGCACCAGCTACACCGACCATAAGGTGGCACACTACCTCGCGCCCTCCGCCGTGACGCTGAAAAAATCCCCCGGTGACATCAAAATTCGCGTGGTGGCATCGGATGTGAGTAGCCAATGACAAGGGGGCGAGGATTACTTGCCGGTTGTTTAATACTCCCCTCGGTGCCGCTTCCTCAAGGCGTAATCAAGATATTATAAGCACCAGTGTCGAGCTTATCGACACCGGAATATCCAGTTTCAGCCGGTTCCCCATATTATCGCGAATGTATACGTTGCCTGTTAAAGGGGGAGCCTAACGTCCATTTCTGTGCTTAGGTCACCTGTATAATTCCTGCGCTTCACTGTTAGGTGTAGTCGACCACCGAAATCTTCCGCCTTTACGAGATATGTTTTGTTTGTCCCAACAATCGTGGGCAAGGCCCCTGTTGTTTGCCGTTCCCACTCGTAGGTGAAGTCAGTCAGGTCAGTGATGATGTCACCGTTTTCATCATGTATAAATGCTTCGATGACTTGTCCGACTATCCCCTGGACACTGCTGGTACTTACCGACCCTTTTAAAGGGGGGAGCTTAACCGGTAGAAGCCCGGAGACGAAGATGGTTCCGTCAAATCCATAGCGGCCCACAAATACTCGGATGACTGAATCAAAATCGTCCATCGTTAAGGTATAGCTTTGGCGGTTTTCCCAAATAAGCTCAGTACTGCCGGTCCATCCCCCAACCAGTTTCACCCGTTCCCAGTGGTAGGTTATGGGGTGGTAGCCGCTGTTTCCAGCAAGGCAGTCGGTATTTATTACAGTGAGAGTGTCTCCGACATACACATCATAGGAGAAATTCGGATCCAAGCGATCATCACGAATGCCAAAAAAGTTAATATAGCAGCTTGTTGTTAGGGTGGGGAGGCTAGCAGAGACGAGTACTGAATTGCTGCTGGTTATGCTTCCGGCATATCCTTCGCGGCTCACTTCTAAGCTGATCTCTTTCCCCATATCTGCCATCTCTAAGGTATCGGTTGAGTTGTTTCCTCTAGGAATAACCGCGCCATTCCGTTTCCACCGGTAGGTGACGGTTCCGCTTCTGCTTCCATGAAGGTCTATATTTGATCCGATGATATCTCCGACGTAGTTGGGATCCGCGTTGATGTCTTTGCCGAGGTCGGTTGCCCTGTTGGTGAGGGTTACCGTGCCTTCTAAAGGGGGGGGTAAAACTGGATCCGTTGGTAGGCTGTTCATGACTCCGTAATTTCCGGTACGGCTCACTTCTACGCTGATTCGTGTATCGAAATCGTCTTCCACTAAGTAATAGGTTCGACCGGTTGCCTCGTCAATATTCACGCCATTCCGTTTCCACTGGTACTGGATGGTACCGCTTCCATTAAGGCGGAGGGTATCTGCCATGAGAGTTTGTCCGACTCGCGCGGTGCCGCTGATGGTTACATTGCCTGTTAAGGGGGGGGGGAAGGTAACAGGTCCAATTGAATTGCTGCTGGGTATGCTTCCGGTATATCCGGTGCGGGTCACTACTACGGTGATGCGTGAATTTAAATCTGCAGTCGTTAAGGTATATGTTTGGCTGTTTGCCTCGAGAATATCCCTGCCCTCCCGTTTCCACTGGTAGATGACGGGGGTGCTGATTCCATCAAGATTTGCTCTGAGGGTTTGTCCGACTTCCGCGGTGCCACTGATGGTTACCGTGCCTGTTAAAGGATTCACCACCGTGATGCGCAGCCGCGCACTTTCATGTTCGTTGGGTTCTTGGGCGGAAATATAGTAGTCCCTCAGTGTCACTGCCGCGGTGGATTTCAGGGTCAGTTGCTGGGTTGCAGCGTTGAAGGTATGCGTCAGGGCAGTAACCTGCGCGCTGCCCGTTGCCGCGGCATATATCTTCCATACACAACTGCTTGAGTAGGAGTAGGAGTTGGTCAGGTTCACTATTACGGTAAAGTCGTCGGGTCCTCTGCGAATGCTGGTAGATAGTGCCGTTGGTGTTGGGGTCGTTGGTGCCGTTATGACCCCAAGTAGCCGTCGCCCACTTTCGGTGTTGGGAGGGTTGGTGGCGGAAATCCAGTAGTTCCTCGCCGCCACATCACCCGTGGAG
>BNTR01000064.1 GCA_025996755.1 Bacteroidia bacterium | reverse complement strand
TGTTGTGGGACATATACCGCAATCATAAAATCAGATGGCAATACTGGACACCTTATTTAGTCGTGGGGAGCCTCTATTTACTGTATGTTATCCAAGCCCACGACTAAATAAGGTGTCCAGTATTGCCATCTGATTTTATGATTGCGGTATATGTCCCACAACAGTAATACCCCTATGGTGCCCCACACCCCAATTATTGGAAGCAGATTTATCACAGGGATTGCCAATAACAAGAAATAGGCTTCTGTCCGTTTTTGAGATAGAAAACATAGCATCGCCGTAATAGAAAACAAAAAAACCGGTTGCAGCTTTGGAAAAAACACGCCACCCGCACCTCCGCGTATAATAGGGAAGAGGCTATGCAGATAGGGGATAATATCCACCATTAGTAACAAGACAAAAGCGAGGAGTATATAAACAAATGTCGGTTTCTTTCGTATTTCTATTATGGCAAGAAACGCCAAAAAGATGAGCGAAGTAAAAAACAACGGCAGCGAAACCATGTAAGACACAACGGCATTCAGACCAAACGCTTTGTAGATTATGGCATTTGTCCACAATTCAAAGTAGTGATAAGGTGTTGGAGGTATATATTTGGCAAAATTATATACCAAGTAGTATCCATTTTCATAGCCCAAATTAAGATATTGCGAGAGTTTCGCATAATAATCAAAGTCAAAGTGATATTTCTGAAACATCCCGTGGCCAAAATCAATAATCAGGCTCATGAAATAGCAGAAGAACAATGCGTTGATTGTCAAAAGGATACAGACATATTTCCAAACGGAAGTACTATGGGGTTGTATATGGCTCACTACCGCCGAAGTTTTGCCATTCTTCCTGTAATAATAGACATATAATAGGGCTAAGGCTACCAACATCCAATTGACAGTCAGCCCTTTTGTCATAATGAGCGAATAAATCGTAACAATAAAAGTCAACCCCAGCACCGAACAGGTGAGGATGGAGAAAGCCGAAACAGGCTCTTTGATTTTAACGAACAATGCTTTGATAACCCACCCCACGGCATACACGGCGAGTAAAGAAATAAAGACTGCTCCATAGTACCAGAGCAAAGTTCCGACAGGAAGTGGCAAATTCAGATTCATATTTTTTTATTTTTTTAATGTCGTTATCGTATCACAAATATGTTTCACGTCACTTTCCGTCAGTTCATAAAACAGCGGCAAGCGCACCAAACAATCTGCAAAGGTATCACAATTTTTCAATATACGCGCACTGTTGTCCATCTTTTTGTAAAATTCGCTGCTATGCAGGCTCAAATAATGGAAAACAGCCAAAATACCATTGCCTTTCAAATGCGCGAGCAATTTACTCCTTTCTTCCAGCGAATGGCAGACCAAATAGAACATGTGCGCATTGTTGGTGGCATAGTCAGGGATATTTGGCAACTCAAAACCCAACCCTAAACCTGTTAGGTTTTCAAAACCTAACAGGTTTGAATGATACAAATTCCACAACTTTTTCCTTCGCTCCTGAATATCGTCCAAATGTTCTATCTGCGCCCACAAAAATGCCGCGATGATTTCGGACGGCAAGAAAGAAGAGCCTGTGTCCACCCAGCCGTATTTATTGACTTCGCCACGAAAAAACTCTGCCCTGTTGGTGCCTTTCTCCCAAATGATTTCGGCACGGTGAATAAACCGCTCGTCATTGATTGCCAACATTCCGCCTTCGCCGGAGATAATATTTTTTGTTTCGTGGAATGAAAATGCCGCTAAATGACCGATGTTGCCAAGTGGCTTGCCTTTGTAGTACGAATCAATCGCCTGCGCGGCATCTTCCACCACCAGCAAATTATATTTTGCAGCCAACGCCATGATTTTGTCCATATCGCACGCCATGCCGGCATAATGCACGGGGACAATCACCTTTGTTTTTGGCGTAATCAACGGCTCGAGCCGTTCCGCATCTATGTTTGGATGCCCTACCTGACTGTCGGCAAAAACAATTTTTGCCCCCTGCCTCACAAACGCCAAGGCGGTGGAAACAAACGTATAGCTCGGCACAATCACTTCATCGCCGGGCTGAATGTCGCAAAGAATGGCAGTCATCTCCAGCGCATCGGTGCACGAAGTGGTAAGCAAACACTTTTTGAAACCGTACTTTTGCTCAAAAAATTGCTGACATTTTTGCGTAAATTGCCCGTTGCCGGAGATTTTCCCCGAGCGAACGGCTTGCTCAATGTATTGAGTCTCTTTGCCCGTGAGATAGGGCTTGTTGAATGGTATCATCATATTCTTTCTTTTAATGTAGTTTTGTTTTCAAGACAACTCCCTTTTGCGTTAAACGATATTTTTGCAGGCGGCTATTGGGCTTGTCGGGGTGCGTCATTTCGATAATTCCTTGCTCTAAAGCTAATTTCAGGTAATTTAATCGAAAATTTTCTCTATCCAACAAGTTTAATGCACTTTGTATTTCTTGCCTGTTCATCTCCCCAGTCAAAACATCTATCAATTCCTCGACTTGCGGGGTGACTTGCGGGGTGACTTGCGGGGTGACTTGCGGGGTGACTTGCGGGGTGACTTGCGGGGTGACTTGCGGGGTATCCGTATCCTCGACCGATACGTTCCTCCAAAGCGTTGTGGTAAAATTTTCTTCTTCCACAAACTCCGGTGCTTTCAAACCTGCCTGCTTACATTCATTAATTATTTCTCCCGTACCAGTGCCCATTCTTTCAATAGTTCCTGCCAAATACAGAGGCTCGGCAATCAGTGGATTAACCGGAATAGAATTGTGTTTTTGTTTGAGTTTGGCAACCGTCATTCCAAACGGCAAATGCCCCGGATTCCACACTTCCAATCTATCTTTGAAAAGCATTATCTGCACACTTGCATTGCTTGTGTAGTCGCGATGGCAAATAGCATTTACTATCGTTTCGGTTACCGCTCTCACGGGAAACTCATAATTAACATCTACCTCTACACCTCTATCTCGCGCCCCTGTCGATACCGTAATATTGGAAAGAACAAAACTCACTGCCTGTGTAATAAGTTGAAAAACATCGCCTTTATACACTTGATAATTGGGAATGGGTTTTATTTTGTCGTATCCGTGAAAATGCGCACATCTGACTTCGGAAGCAATAAAGAACTTCTGCGGATTTTTACCGAAAAGCAAAATTGCCGCATTAGTAACTTTTTGATTTTCAATTAAGTTGAGATGTGTCAATACCGTTTCTATTTCCGTATCTTTTGTAAAAGGGAACGCCCGCTTGCGGTGCGCCGTATAGACAAAACTTCGTATTTTTTCTTCATCCAAGTCTTCAATTGTGGCATAACGATTGAATGTGGCATCAAAAGGCGTTGTGCGAATATATTCATTTTCTTCCAAAAACCGTACAAGCGAATTATATACAGCCGTTTTCAATTCCAAATCGTTGGAGAACTTTTTGCGAATTACAAACTGTTCCGCCTTTTTTATCAGTTGATTTTCCTTTGGCTCTCGTTCTTCACTCGCATGATTGGTCAGAAAAATCAGTTTTATTTTATGATTTTCGGTGGCGCAGTCAAATTCCCGTTCGGTTGGCGAAATACCGTCTTTATCTTCGTAACCGTAGTTTTTGCCAAACAAACCAAGGTAAATATCGCATTGCTTGACTTCGTCCAAATACACTTTTTTTGCATCATTATTCATAGCCGGAAGTTGCTCAAAAACAAACACATCAAAAAACTTGCCGAACAAAGCATCGGTTGTGAGATAATCGCACAACATCTGCCGCTCTGCCGCAAATTCAGATTGCACACTGCTTATGAATATTTTTTTTCGCTGCATAAATTTTGTTTTTACAACGCGGAAACCGTCCTTTGCCCGTGAGATAGGGCTTGTTGAATGGTATCATCACTGTTCTTTATTTTCTTTGCAACAATTAAACAACTTCCTCCAAATGGTATTTTTCGAGTTTTACTGATTCGTTTTAACTCTAAGTTCCAAATTTTGTTTAAAATTTTATTCATAAATCCTTTTTTATTCACTTGGTGTTCATCTTTCACGTTGCCCACTCTAAAACCTAACAGGCTCGGTAATGCCCGAAAAAATAAAATGGGCAAGGGAAGTAATGAAAAAATATACGTTGAATACACTGTTTCAAATCCTGCCTCTTTCAATTTATTTTTCAATTCACGCACAGTATATCTTCTAAAATGTCCGGCATCCATATCTTCCTTGCTCCACAAAAATTTATAGGCAGGCACAGTTATAAAAATCCCCCCCCCCCCATTTGTGAAAATATGTTAATTTTGCACAGAAATTTAACATCTTTTTCGATATGCTCAAGCACATCAAACAAGCCTACCGCCGCAATAGAATCTGTCTTAAATTGCGCATTTTCCAATGTTGAACATATAACATTGGTCAATCCTCTTGCTTTTGCATTTAAGCATCCGGCAATACCCGGCTCAACCAAACAAGTTTGAATACCATTGTCTTGCAGTTCTTTTGCCACAAAGCCGTTGCCACCGCCAATGTCAAAAAACAGACCTTTCGGAAAATATGTTTTCACCACGTCAACGATACAATGGTTGCGATGCTGAAACCAGAAACTATCCTCTTCAATCTCAAAACAAGACGCATTACCCTCTTTTGGATAAGAAATTTCTTCTTCTTTGGTACTAAAAAAGATACCGTTTCGCTCAATAAGCCCTTCTGTATAAATCTTCATATTCATCACTTGGATTTTATCATAAATTTCGTTAAAATGTGTGCACTCCCCACCATTCCACCTCAAGAATTTTAATTTTTCAAACAGCCAATTGGTACAATATAAACGCCGTCGTTGCGCCGGTAGGCAAATTCGCCTCCTGTCAGCACCATAAGAAAAGAGGGTTTGCCCATTTTGTCGCAGTTTATTTTATTTTGCAATGCAAGCAGATTGTTTGCCGCCTCATCAATCTGTTTGTTGCCTAATTTGACTTCTACCGCTGCCCATCGCCCATCGTGCAGACGAACAATGATATCGGCTTCCAATTCGCTTTTATCTCTGTAATGAAAAACATCGCCGTCGTTTGCCTGCGCATAAATTCGCATATCGCGCGTACAAAGCGACTCAAACAAAAAACCGAATGTTTCAAAATCTTTCAAAATACTGTCGGGGTTGGCTCGCATGACGGCAGTAGCAATGGAGGGGTCAACAAAATGGCGTTTTGCCGAAGTACGAATGGCTGTTTTTGAACGCAGTGATGGTTGCCACGCAGGCGAATCTTCCACTACAAATATTCTTCGCAACGCATTAAGATAACCGGCAAGCGTTTTTTCCGAAACACCCGAATCCATCGTTTCCATATCCGATTTTATGGTCTGCAATGTTGCCATAGTGGATATATTCCGCGCCAAAGAACGCAGCAAAACCCGCACTTTTTCCGGATTTTTCTCTATGTTATCAACCCTTTGCACATCAAGGTTTACTACCGCATCAACATAATTGGCAGCCATACGCAACACCGAACTGTTTTTTTGCTTTACCGATTGAGGCCAGCCGCCGCGACAGATAGCAAAGGCAATTTGTTCAATGCTCAAAGCACTCATTGCCTCAATATCTGTTTTCCCTTCAAATAAGTCTTTTAATGACACTAATCCGTTAGATTCCAATGATTCATACAAACTCATCGGGCGCATCAGCAGGCGGGAAATCCTGCCTGTACCCGTGTGGGCGGTTACATTATCGGCAGGAACGGCTGAACCTGTCAAAATAAATTGCCCCATTTCGCCTCTTTTATCAACCTCAAACCGGACGGCATCCCACAGTACAGGCGACATTTGCCATTCGTCGAGCAAACGCGGCGTTGCGCCTTGTAACAACAAAGACGGTTTTGTGTCGGCAAGGTTTTGATAGGTTTTCGACTTGTCGGGGTCTTGCATAAACAGCGAACTTTTGGCGGTTTTCATTGCCGCACTTGTTTTGCCACACCACTTTGCACCTTCTATAAGCACCGCGCCGGAAGATTGTAATGACTGTAACAACAAGTCATCACACATTCTATTCAGGTAATTTCTTTCTTCCATTTATATTCTTCATTTGAAGGGACAAAGATACGATATTATGAGCAATCTACAAAACAAATTCCCTGTTTTGGCGCGGTTTCATTCCCTGTTTTGGCAAATATTCTGTTTCAACGATTATAAATTCAGATTGCACACTGCTTATGAATATTTTTTTTCGCTGCATAAATTTTGTTTTTACAACACGGAAACTGACCTTTGCCCGTGAGATAGGGTTTATTGAATGGAATCATAATTATTTATCCATTCTAATATTGATACTATATTTATTATCAGATTGTTATCCATATATTTTCTATTCTCATTCAAAGTAATCAATGTCAAATTGCTACAACGTAACTCCGCCGCGCCGCGAAAAAGCGCATTCGTTTCTCGATTGAATGTTTTCACAGCCGAAATATCTGCCGAAACCTGTATCAACTCCTTCACTTTGCCATCTTCGGCAAGAACAAAATCAATTTCATAGCCCTTTTTGTAAAAATACACATCGTTGTAAGTATAATTGCGGCGACGCAGCAACTCAATACAAACAATGTTTTCGAGCCGAGAACCGAAGTTTTTGTCCGACATAATTTCCTTATCAATCGAAATCAGAGCCGTATCAACAGCATAATTTTTTTCGTTGCGAATACGCTCTTTCGCTTTGAACGAAAATTTGCGTATCCCAATCAGCAAATATGCCTGACGAAGATAGCTAACATATTTTTCTGCCGTGTGCTGCGAACCAAATGCAAACTGCTCCGCGAGATTTTTATAACTGAGTTCTGCACCAACCGCATCACAAAGATATTCCGCCATTTTGTGCAACGATTCGGGATAGCGCACCGAAAAGCGTTGCTGTATATCTCTGGTTATTATTGAGTTAAAAAGATTTTTGATATACGCTTTTTTGTGCCGCACCTGCAATAGTTCGGGAAAACCGCCTTGCGACATATATTCGTCAAAAGCTGCCTGCCGAAACGCTACACCCGAAGTAGAGGCGTCATTTGCATCAATGTTTTTGCATTTCAATACTTCTCCAAACGAAAACGGGAAAAGTTCAATCTGATTGTAACGCCCGGTGAGGTGCGTGCTCAACTCGCCGCTCAACAATTTAGCATTTGAACCGGTGATAAACAAATGAATTTTTTGTCGCAAAAGTCGATTTACAAATAGGAACCACGAAGGAATGTTCTGAATTTCGTCTAAAAAAAGGTACTTGAAATCGCCATAAACCATATAAAGTGTTTCGAGAACGGCGTTCAATTCGTCACTTTGCAAATCATACAGCCGTTCATCGTCAAAATTTATGTAAGCATAGTTAATATTGTTCTGTTTCAGCACTTTATGACAAATAGTAGATTTCCCGCTACGGCGCACACCGATAGCAATTTGCGCCAACGAAGAGTTAAGGTCAAAAAGCGACTCTTCCCTGCGGGCAACCAGCATTTCGTGTTTCATTTCTTTCACCTCTTTTTGCTGGTCTAAAATCAACTGTTTTATTACATTTTTATCTATCATAAAATAAATCATTGAATTTCAATGCAAAAGTAATGGTTTTTTCATAATAAACTGCACTAAAATCAAAGTTTTTCGTTTTTTAACTGCACTAAATAGCAAGTTTTTCGTTTTAAACTGCACTAAATAACCATTTTTGAAACCGCATTTTTATTCAAAAAAAGATACCATCTCGCTCAATAAACCCCTCTGTATAAATCTTCATATTCATCACTTAAATCTTATTCTAAATTTGTTAAAATGTACTAAATTGCCCAAAGCATCAACTACGACATCCAACTGCAATAATCCCACTTTACAGACAACAACCGGACAACCAGCATTGAAAAAAATCACTTTCCCGACATCCCTGTTTTCGATTTGCAAATCTTGAACAACGGTCGCATTTTTAATCTTCATTTCCCGATTATCCAATAATGTGCGCGCACCCGCATAAGGATAGCCTACCGCATCAATAAATCGCTTTATATTTTCTGCCGAATCACCCCAATGAATAAAATAGTCTTCATCATCCCGCCACAGGCTATAAGTAGCATCCTCGTCATTTTGCTTACTCCCTTTTATTTCTTGGTCAGAAAAATAGTGACCGGCAACCAAGTTCACCAACTCTGAGTACAATGGAGTAATGCGCTCTATCGCCTCACTTATAGTTATCGGATAAGTTATTTTTAGGGACTTTTGCGCGATAATATCTCCACAATCGTAATTTTCACTTGCGAACAAGGCTGTTACGCCTATTTGCGCTTCGTTATGAATCAAGCAATTGACTAAGGGCGCAAAACCTCTATACTTTGGTAATAAAGAATCATGCAACACGATTATCTTTTTATCCGATTTTATCAGCCAACGCCAGCTAATCGCAAATAGACAATTCGCTTTTATCTGCTCAATTTTGTCTGTTTGATGCCTCTCGAAATAAGATATGTTATTCTCGTTACAAAGTTGGCTTATCTCATCAAAATAATCATTTTCAACATTTTTATCGCGTGCAATAATCACGGCTTCTATGGCATCAGATGTAAATCGTTCAATAAATTTTTTCAACACCCAATACCCTTTATAGGTCATGCAATAAAATACAACTTTTTTCATCATGCAGCCCTCCGATATTCGCTTGACTGCATACATAAAACGCTGATTATGAGGAGGTTATACCCCCCCCCATTAACATTTTTTCATACTTATTCATGCTATTTGTATTAAAATGATATATATTTGTTATTGATTTCACTGTAAATCCACACTTTTCGTAGAAACGGCACGCCGAAATGTTGTCTAATTGCGTCGGCACTGCGAGCAAAGATGCGTTTTTTGCAAGCAACTCATTCTCGCAGGCGTTAAGCAATTTTCGACCGTAACCGTTCTTTTGTGCATCGGGTGCTACGGATATCAACCCGATATGCCCAATTTCGTCATTGATTTTTAAAGTCACCATCCCTTTGACACGACCATTTTGCAACGCCACAAACACATCGTCAGCCATTTCCTTTGTCAAGGATTTTTCAATCCACATTTTATACATCCGTTCAAAATCTTGTTCAGCAAAATATTTCTCCATCCGAAAACGCGAAAATGCACCACTGATATACGCCAATTGCTCCAATTCGGGTGTCAATTCCGTCCCGTCATATTTTTGAATTTCGTCCGAAATCGGCAAAATGTTGGTCAATCGCTTTTCGTAAAGCACCTTTCTGTCCACCAACTGACCTGCAAATTGCACCAGGATGCGGTCTTCGGGAAAATAATCGCTTGCTCCGAAAACATAAACCAATTCGTAGTTTTGCTCCCGGGCACAATCCAATAATTCACCCAAATCCGCAGTCTGTGCCTCAGAAATTTTCCCAATTTTTCTATTAAAAAAGGCGGAGTCCCACGCCAAATGTTCTATTTTGGAGTTATACATTGATTTCATCCCTCACAATAAACAGCTGCCGCTCCTTTACTTGGTCAAAAATTCGCCCGATATACAAGCCCAGAACGCCCAATACCAATAAAATAAGCCCACCCACAAACCATATCGAGAATACTGTGGTCGTGAAACCGTCCACTTTAGTAATGCCGAGCAACTTGGCTAAAATATTGTAAAAAGCCAATAAAAAAGACAGCGAAGAGAGAATAAAACCCAATGAAACCGTTAATTTCAACGGTTTATTGCTGTTCGAAAGGATAACATCCGCCGATAAATGGATAAGTTTATACAGGGAATAGGACGTTTTCCCTTCATACCGTTCGGAATGTTTCACGTCAATCGCCGTTTTCTTAAAACCTAAATAATCCATTAAAGTAAAGAAAGACCTTGCCGCCTCGCGCATTTTGTTGTATTCAGCAATTACTTTGTAAGTATAAATGCCAAAATTTGCAACGGTTGCATCTTTGTTCATGCCGCTCAAATAGTTATACACCGAATTGAAAAGTTTCGACGACAGCCGTTTGAAAAATTTATCCTGTCGCTCCGCCCTCCGCGCATAAACAATATCCCAACCCTCCTGCGCCTTCGCATACAAATTCGGAATTTCGTCCGGACGGTCTTGCAAATCGCAATCCATCACCACCACCCACTCGCCTCGTGCATAACTCAGTCCGGCAGTGATGGCATAATGCTGTCCAAAATTGCGGCTGAGATTGATGCCTTTCACTCGCGCATCTTGCGCACATTCGCGGGAGATTGCCAACCACGAATCATCCGGAGAGGCATCATTCACCAAGATAATTTCGTAATCGTCCGTGATTTGCGACACCGTTTCATGCAACTGCCGGACTAATTCCTCCACGATTTTTTCTGCCCGATAGACGGGCGATACCACTGAAATATGCGGTTTATCCTGTTTCATTTATACTGTTATTTTTTCACGCTACGCTTCCTAATGATATATCCCGGACGTGCCTTGACCTCTTCATAGATGCGCCAGATATACTCTGCGCTGTGTTGATTGGGTGTATGCGCTCGTTCAACAAATCATTGTTTATAGCAACACTTAATAATTCTTCAACAGCCATATTCCTAAAAATTTGTCATATATTTTATAAATGGCAGCTTCTTTAGTAATAAAATCTTTCTCTAAAAGCCCTTTTAAGGCTGCTTGTACCGAACTTCCTGAAGTCAACTTATATTTTTTAACGAAAGCTCCGGAAGTGACAGCCTGTGCATTGCCCTCTTTTGCTATGGCAATAAGCAACTCCTTTTGCTTTTCGGGCAGTCGAAAAAGCGTTTCGGAATAAGTGTATCGAAAGGAGTCTATAATCGTTTGAAGAGCCTCTTCAATCTTATTTTGATTGCAAACGATGCCTTGGGGTGTCATGCCATACAGCACATTTAACATTTTTTGCATATACCAAGTAATCCCCTCAAAGCGTTGGTAAATGATGGTAATCGTTTCCGTATCAATTTTTTTATTGTTTGCTTCAAAATGCCTTTGAGCAAAAGCAACATAATCCAACAATGCAATACTTTGAAGATGCATCATTGAAACACTTTGGTAAAAAGGACGTGCAGCACTCAAAAACAAATTGCCCATCACGTGTTGCTGGCTCCCGGCAAAAATAAAATGAGCATTCGGACAATGCTGAATAGCGGTACGCAAAACAGCCTCCACATTTTTCTCCGGATAGGCTGCTATTTGTTGAAATTCATCTATGGCAATCAAGCAGGGTTTATCTGCCATTGATAAATACTTAAAAATCTCATCCAGAGTTGCTTCCGGCTGCTGTATATCACCCAAACCTAAATGAAAAGATGGGACACCCGTCACATCGAAAGAAATTCCCGGCTGCAATGACTTTACATTATTCCAAAACTGCTGAAATACCTTCGTGCCTTGCGGTTTCAACGTCTCAACGATTGATTTACTCAGCATAAAAGTAAAATCCCGTAGCGACCGACTGGCATAAATATCTACAAAAAAAGTATAGTATCTATCTTTGATTTCCGGACTTTGAAAACAATGTTGTATCAAACCCGTTTTACCCATTCGCCGCGTAGAAATCAGTGCTAAATTATTGCCATTACCAACCTCGTTCAAAAAGAGTTGACATTCTTCTTTTCGGTCGCAGAAATAATCCGGCGAAATATAACCTGATGTAATAAATGGATTTTTAATGCTACGCATAACGTGTTGCAGTATTCAATACGCAAAGATAATAATTATTTTATAATAAAACTAATTCAACATATCATCCCTCATCTTTATAAATCTTCTTCGTCGCACTCTCCAAAGCCTTCACGGCGATGTCTTTCATGGCGGCTTCGGCGCGATTGGCTTTGTCGGCATACTCTTTGATTTGCGCTTGTTGCTCCTTGATTTTTTCCTGCAATGAATTGGTTATCTGCTCTTTAAGTTTCAGTTCTGACTCATTTTGATTTTTTATTAACTGTATGTCGAAATCATATTTTGCTTTCAGCTTATCTGAAATTTCTTGTTCCTTTTCTTTGAGCGACTTTTCGAGTTTTCCCGGAAATTCGGCAGCATTTTTTTGCAGTTCGGCAAGTTCATTTTCGGTTGTTTTCAGTGCCTCCTCCCGAGCTGCAAACTCCTTTTCAAAGGCAATTTTCCGTTCTTTCAGCCCGTTTTCAAGTTCCGCCCGTTGAGCATCATACACATCTTGCTCTTTCTGACGCTTTATTTTTTGGTTGTAGGCATGCTCTTCCTCCTCGCGCTTGCGGTTTTTCTGCAATTCTGCCGAATATTCTTTCTTCTCTGTTTCATGTTTTTCCTTTTCCTGCTCCCATTGAGCGCGTTTTTCCGCAATTTCCTGCTCAAAACTCTCGCGTTTTTCTTTTTGTGCGAGCAACATTGCCGCCAAAGAATCGGTGTTTGCGGAAAGCGAATACAAATCGTCCAGCGACTTTTTTTCCAACGCTATAGCCGCACGAATATTTTCCAATTTCTGAAATTCTTCGGTCAAACGTTGCGTCAGTTCGTCCAAAGCGTTGTTCAAATTGGATTTAAGCGACACCACACTTTTCACAATACTGTCGTTGTCCACGTCAGCCAACTTGTCCAAAATCACTTTTTTCGCTTTTTCTTCCTGCTGTTGCTTCGGAACATCTGTCTTTGCCTTCTGAACGTCTTTTAGCAACGCCTCATAAGCCTTCAAAATTTCTCCTTTTGTACTTTTTTCAGATACTTCTTTTTCTTTTTCTTTTTCCATAACATTTTTATTTTACATTTTCCCCATCGACAATCCGCGATATTCTATTACGTAACCCGAAAGAGCCGTTTCTTTTTCACGGTCATAATTTTTTGCTGCAAAGATACAACTTATTTTTGAATTGTAACCACGGTTACGGTAACGGCGGTTACAATTCATATTTTTTTTACGACATCGAACCTGCCGCGATAACACTATTATCACCAAACTCCTTTCTAAATGTATATTTTAGATCCACAAAGCATCTTATTGATTCCTTAAATTCGCATAATCCAAAATTAGGAATACCTTCTTCTGTTGAAGTACCAATATCAACAATATTAATTCCAGCCCCTTTGTAATACTCAAACACTTTATACGACAGGAAATTCATTGTTTTCATAGACGCATAATTCAGGTATATCTCCCCAATAAATGACTTGCACATTATTAGAAACTTCAATAATTTCCATCAAGCAACCCTCCTTTCCATCCAGTCCAAAGAAAGCAAGCCTGCTTCGACAACAACTTTTATCTTACCTTTCCCTCATTTTACCTTTGTTTGACATATCGCTTTTTATTATAGTTTTTACAAATTTCGCAGGACTTCCCATCCACAACTCACCGGCAGGCACATCTTTTGTAACCAAAGCACCCGCCCCAATCATCGCCCCTTCGCCAATCGTGATGCCGCCTAATATGACCGAACCGGCACCAATAGAAGCACCCCGTTTGATTTTAATCTTCAAAAAATCGTCCGGATATTGCTTGGAACGCGGATATTTGTCATTGGTGAACGTCACATTCGGACCAACAAACACCTCATCCTCAATTTCAATGCCATCCCACAAATAAACGCCGCACTTGACGGTAACATTATTGCCGATTTTCACATCGCTTTCAATGAAGCAATGGCTGCAAATGTTGCAATTCTCACCAATTTGCGCCCCTTTCAAAACCACGCAATATTGCCACACTTTGGTGCCGTGTCCTATGTTTGCCGACTGCACATCGGCTAATGAATGAATTTGTGTCATTTTGCTTTATCTCCCAATATTCACATAATTTCTTGCAGCGATTTATCAATCAAAAACGCTTTCACTTCTTCTGCACCCACCTCAAAGCCCGGCAAAAAAACGACTGGCTCTGTATAGTCAATGTCTTTGTGAAAAGCTAATTGCCCGCGGAAAAGTTTTTCTGAAAATTCGTCGCCAAATATTTTTTCAGCTTCATCTGAAATTTCTTTCAATGTAAAAAAATCTCGCAATAAGAAATACAAATCGACATAATCTTTCCATTTTGAACGCCTTCCAAGCGCAAACGCTTTCATAGCCGCTAATGTGAGTAAATTGGGCATACGAAACGTTGTTTCAAAATCAACATTGGCTTCTATCGGATACAAATACCGAAAAAAAGTCATCTTCACGCCCAACAGACTCAGATTCAATTGTTCACTCACTCTTCTTGTCACGATTGGTGAATAGTTATTATCGTCAATTTTACTTAATACTTTTTTTGAACTAAAAGGAGTCAACTTAAATAAATCAAAATCAATAGACTGCCGATGTCCAATTTGCAAGGCAATAGCTGTACCTCCCACAAGGTAAAACTCTCGTTTGAACAACTTCATTAACGGCAGCAGTTCTTTTTGTTCCGCACTAAGAATTTCAGAATGCATATTTTTTAAAATAAAGATTAAAATAATTGTGTATTTCGGGATATATATTTTTGGCTTTTCTCCCTGTCATTCCATAAAATACCTTCGCCACATTTTTTATCCCCATCACCTTAAACAGTTGCAACACAGCTGCCATAGTGCCATAATTCAAAATTGTTTCCACCAGCAACTCATCGCTCACCGTTTCGCACTTGTCTTCGGGCGAATACCAAAACAAGGCTTGGTGTTCGCGAATAAAATCTTTTATTTCTTGTGACCGCTGCATAAGTTTAAACTTTAATTAAAATTTATCGTCTATATTCCAAAAAATCGTCATAACACCTCATATAATCCGCCTCATCATACGTGTGCGAAGCCAACACCAAGCAAACCGAGTTTGCGACTCCCTAA
>BNTR01000063.1 GCA_025996755.1 Bacteroidia bacterium | reverse complement strand
GATTGAGTTCACTCCCTTAAATTTTATCCCTTCTTCCATGCTACAAAGGTAGCAAATTATTGGGGCGACCTAAACGCCTATACCAATCTATCATTTTATCAGGCACAAGTTAAAAAAACTTGCGCCAAACGGTGTAACTCGCGCCTTGCAAGTGGAACGACGCATTATATTTATGAGTATATCTTACCAATATATTCTTTATCTAAATCAGATAAAACATAATTAATAGGAAATGAAATCCCATCATTAGTCCAATCAGATGGAATATTATATGTCATAATTGACAATACATCTACTTTTGAAAATTTTGTTTTTGTAGTTTCAAATTCTTCAAAGATATTCCTATCCACTTCTCCTTTATCCCATTTGTGATTAACGTCAAAATAATGATACACACGATTTTTATTCCAATTAACTTTTATTGCTGGACTTTGGTGTTCATGTATTAACCCCAAAGCGTGTCCAAACTCGTGTAAAATAACTCGTTTATCTTCTTCTGAATTTACACTTGCCGTTAACCAACCAAAATTTATTGTATATTCATTTTGGGGAGTAAGTATTGCATCCGTTCCAAGTACAGAACAACTATAGTTAGGATTAAATGCGATTCTTAAATCTGATTCGCATTGATTCGTAGTTGCACTAAACTTGATACTACAATAATTACTCCATTCAGAAGCAAGTTCAATAATTTTTCTTTTTCTATCATTTTCTCCTCCAAAGAAGAATACTTTTAGAGTTTTTCCCGGACTCCACATTTTTTTTGTAAGCCCTGCCATTTCTGACAGCATTCGCCATTCATTGAGAAAATCTTTACCTGTACCAAAACGATACGGTTCATTTATGAATTTTTTTATAACTTTGTCTTGTTCAGTTGTTAAATCCTTTAAATTGCTTTTATTTTCAGTTAAAGCAATTCGTATATCGTTCCAATCTTTTACAGATAGTTGTTTTGTAAATTCTATATTCATATGTTTTTTGTTTTATATATTTATAAATAGTTCTCGTTTTTTCATTCTTTTTATCCGTCAATCATTTTCATCACCCTGTCAAAATCGGACTCAAAAAGTCGGTCTTGAATGGGGCTGTATTTTTCAAACTCGTTTTCAGCGTGTTGTTTGGCGAGGGCAGCAACAATTTTACCGGCAAGCCAAAGCATTATATCTTTATTTATCTGTTTCATTTCTTTAACGCTTTTGCATTCTCCTGTATGGCAATGGATTTATTGAGTTTGTCAATAAACCATTGCTTTTCGGTCAATCTTTGCGACAGTGTCGCAAGAATTTGCTGCCCATAATCAGAGTATGTTTCGTATTGAATTTCAGCAACAATGTAGTTGCCGATAGACCAATACAGATGGCTGATTGTGGTGTTTAGATACACCGCAACTTGCCTGCCTGTTTGCTCAATCAGTTGCTCTATTCCAAACAATAATTGTTCGCTGTTTTCTTTTATTTTTGCTATTTCCATAAATCTATTTACTGTTTCATTGTAATTAAGACTAAAACGGCTCTATCCTAAACGAATAGCGCAGCGGCGTATTTTCCGGAATCATATACCCTTTCAGCGGAAGCGGTCCGCAACTCGCATTGCCTACCCCCTGTTGGATGCAATCTAAACTCACATAGATTTCCGGTTGGCGGATATTGTCTAACTCATAGTCGTGGCGGGCGTTCCACAAATCGCTGTCCGGAAAATGCAAGGCGCTGAAACTCAGTTTGCCGCCGGTGGAAATTTTGATGCCCTGATTGTTCTTATTCGCGAACGATACCCAACGAATATCCTCCCTGTTTCCCATGCTTTGAGCACGGACGTAATGCTCCGCTTCCATTTCTTTTACGGTCGCGTTGTACTGTCCCACGAAGGCAGAAGTTGTTCTGTCCCAATAGTTTTCGTGAGGTCCTCTGCCATACCATTGGATATTTTCCAACTCTTGCGGCAACACCATTGCCAATCCGAGCCGCCTTACGATGGGTTCGTTTGCCGGTTTCTGAAAATCAGCCGTCACATCAATCATTCCATTGGAATAAATGGTATAGTTTACTGCATAAAGCATTTGAACCGGTTTTTCGTTGGCGTGTATCGTTACGTTCAACTTTGTTGTGAAGGTAATAAATTTCTTACCGGCATCAAGTTGATAGGCAAATTGCTCTTTTTCATACGATGTCGGGTAAAAAGATACATCGGTATATCGGTCGTTGTTGATACCACGATACCAATTCAGCATCAAGCCGTTTTCATCGTGAATCATTTCTTTGCCTGCATATTGCAGAGAGATGATGGCGGCACGTTCCGCACTGACAATCGCTTTGAAATTCTTGCCCGTAACCTGTATATTATTGCCCTGCGTTTCGTATGTAATGTCGGGCAAAGCAGACAAATTGATTTCAGGAACGGGCACCATTCCCGTCAATGCAAATTGCTCCGATGCAACCGTATGACCCAATTTAGCCCACGGCGTTTCTTGCGCCAAAGAGAAATGAACATTCAGGTGATACTCACTTTGAGTGTTTAGTTTTTCCGTAAAAGGAATGCTGATGATTGTTTTCTCTTTGGGATTTAACCGGACAGGAGCTATCTTGCCGGACTCCACTTTCACGCCATCTTTCACGATTTCCCAACTGATATTGAAACGGTCAAGATTGAGGAAAGCATACCGGTTTTCGACTTCTACCCGATTGCCTTCTACGGCTTTCAGTTTGATGTATTGATACACTTTTTTGACCTCCAATAATTTTGCCGTCACACGGCGGTCGGGCGTGGTCAAACCGTTGCAGGCAAAGTCGCCGTCATTGGGCGCGTCGCCAAAGTCGCCGCCATAATAATAGCGGTTTGTCGGGTCGCCGTATTTGTTTATTCCCTGGTCAACCCAATCCCAGATGCAGCCGCCAATCATTCGTTGCGATTTATTTTCAATATAATCCCAATATTCCTGCAAGTTGCCCACCGCATTGCCCATCGCGTGTACGTATTCGCACAGGAAATAGGGCTTGTCCGATGGCTGTTGGTCGAATTTACTCATCCCTTCAATGGAAGGATACATGTGCGAATCTATATCGGCAATCTTGTTTTTTCCCTCATAATGCACAGGGCGAGTGGGGTCAAGCAATTTGGCTTTTTTGTACATTGCATCGAAATTGGCTCCGTCGCCCCCTTCATTTCCCAACGACCAAAATATAACCGCCGGATGGTTTCTGTCGCGTTGCACTTCGCGCTCGATGCGGTCGACGTAAGCAGGAAGCCAACTCGGCATATCGCTGATGGAGTGCTCCCCGTGGTTTTCGAGGTCGCATTCGCCCACCACATACAAGCCAAAATAATCATACATAGCGTACATTTTGGGACTGTTGGGATAGTGGCTCGTGCGCACGGTGTTGATATTGTGCCGCTTCATCAACAAAATATCTTCGAGCATTGATTCCACAGGCACCGCTTTCCCGTATTGCGGGTGTATATCGTGCCGGTTTACGCCCTTGAAGAAAACGGGCTGATTGTTGATATAGACCCGTTTGTTCTTTATCTCTATCTTGCGAAAGCCAAACTTGGACGACATCGCCTCGGTTTCTTTGCCGTTTTGGTCTTCCAATGAAACGATAACCGTGTATAAATCAGGCGTTTCAGCCGACCATAACAAAGGTTTAGCGACCGGCATTTGCAGCGCATATTCTTTTTCGCTGCCACCGGTAAGCACTTCAAGCGGTTGCGAAAGGATCGTCACCGTCCGTCCATCCGGCGCAAGCAATGTGATATTCAATTTGCCGGGTTGCGATGCTTTCCCATCCTGATTTTTTATCGCGGCATTGATTTTCAATGTGGAAGCCTCAAAGTTGTCGCCGTCAAATTCAGCATTGAGCGTATAATCACGCACACGCAGCTTGGGCGTTGCATACAAATAAACATCGCGATGAATGCCGCTCAAACGGAACATATCCTGGTCTTCGATATAACTCGCATCTGTCCAGCGGAAAACCTGCGCGGCTATGGTATTATTTCCCTTTTGCACATATTTGGTGATATTAAATTCGGCATCATTGTTGGCACCTTCGCTGTAACCGACTTTTCGCCCATTTATCCAGACATAGATGCCGCTATACACGCCGTCGAAATGGAGAAAAACCTCCCGCCCATCCCAAGTTGGAGGAATAGTAAAATCCCTGCGGTACGACCCCACAGGATTTGGTTCCGTTTCATTGGTATATCCTTTTTGAGGCAAAATAAAAGGCGGCTCATTCTTAAACGGATAGGCGATATTCGTATAAATGGGCGTGCCATAGCCCTGCATTTCCCAATTGGAGGGCACGGGGATTTCTTTCCACGAAGACACATCGTAATTCGTTTTGTAGAAATCGGCAGGACGTTCCGACGGTTGTTTCACCCAATGGAATTTCCAATTCCCGTTGAGGGACAAATAAAGTTCCGATGCCGGATACTCCCAGGGTGTGTCAAAACTCGCATCTGCTTTGAGGCTTGCCGTCGAAGGGAAGGGATGACAGGTAACGTGCCCTTTTTCTTTGTTCACTGCAAAAATGGTTTCATTTTCCCATTCATTTTTGCTTGGTTTGCGTACCACTTTTTTAGGTGCTTTCACCTTTGCAGGCACCAATTTCCATGTTTGACCGGCATTGGGCAGTTGCCATAGCGCGGCGCCGACGGCTTCCGTTCCTTGAAAAGCCAACTCCATACGGCTGTTCCGCTGAGTAATAATATAGGCTCCGGTGGGTGTCTGCACCAACTTCCACTGCTGATTGGCATTATTGTTGGAGGCACTCCACTGAATGAGCGGGTTGCCCTCGCCGTCTGCTGTTCCGTCATTATCCAAACTCTTACCTAAAAACGGATTGGAAATCGTGTAATAACCATTCTCCAACAGTGTTATTTGCCAAAGTTGCCCCTCGTCTTTGGCATTATCCTGCGCCAAAAACAAGCCGGCTTCGTTTTGCATACTTTGCCGATTATCAATCACCCAACCGGCAGGACTGACTATTTTGTACAATTCAGTCGATTTTATCTCCTGTGAAACGGCTTTTGTGCAAAGCAACAAGCCAAGAACAGGAAGAACTAATTTTATAGATGTTTTTTTCATTTTATTATAAATTATTTATTCCCCAAAATCAACAACCACCCCTCCTTACTTTTGACCGGAATAAGCGCATCGGGTTTAAATGTCTGTTCCTCTTGGAAGTTTTTCACAAAAGGTGCTTTCAATACCGCCTTCGACGGGTCAAGCCCCAACTTTGCCCAATCGAACGACAAGCGTATTTGTTGGTCTTTGTCGTCGAAATTACCGATGCTTATCAGCGTTTTGCCTTCGCGGACATAAGCCGTTGCCTTCACATTCGGGTGATTGGTCTTCACGGGGCAGGCTTCGTTCCAATAACCAAGCATTTCAGCCTTTTCTATTTCAAACGATTTCCAAACCTTCCATACGGGGACGGGCGAGTGAGTGTCGTCTGTCCACGAATGGCGGGCGGTTGCGCCATACACCATACCCAGATAACGGTTGCCGCCGTCCTGAAGCATTTCGCTCATCTGTCCGAACGGGATGCCGGAAAAGGTCGCAAACCATTCATCCGGCATCATTTGGTTGTAACGAAAACTTTCTCCAAACCAAAGCCTGTCCACATACGGGAAAAAGTCTGTGTATTGATTTGCCGGTCCAATGGAATAACCGGTATTGGAATGTAAGTCGATAAGTGCTCCCCGACGGTATTGTGCCATGATTTTACGCATCCGCTTCATCACCTCGCGGTCGAACGAAACATCGTCCATATAGATGCCGTCTATTTCATAATTCTCAAACATCCAGCGCAATCCTTCCAGATAATAGTTAATCCAGCGGGAAAATCCGGTGAGGACAAGCGCTGCATCGGGATTTTGACCGGGCAGTTCGGTGTACCACGCAGGTTTGTAATCATCTATCAGATGTTCACAATTCCAAGGCGTTCCGTAGCCGACCCCGGCGGTAAATATCTCGTGGTTCAGACTTTTCAAAGCATAGACTTCAACCGTATGCGTGGTTTGTTCCCGAATGGTGTAATAGAGTTTCACTTTCCGGTCGGCGGCATGTTGCTCCCGTATATATTCCTTCAGCGGCTCCCTCACAATATACGGATAATTGATAACCGGATTCAAGGTTTGAGCATGGTGTATATTGGCAATATTGGCACCTTCCCCGGCTGCTTTGGCAAAACTTTCCGAACTGCCATGATAATATCTTTCCGAGAAATGTTTTGCCGGATTGACGGGTTTCACCGGCGTCACCAACAAGGCAAATTCAAAATCCAAAGGCGTGCTCGAAATCACATTGCTTCCGGTAGAGGCAATCACCGTTGCCGACCGGTTGGGAGCACCGTTGACGGATATGCGCCCCCGCCCGGCATTTTCCCACACGGCAGGAGGAGCAGGTTTATAATCGTTAATCAAGGGACCATGATAACTTCCACCCCTAAATTCCACATGCAATCCAGCCAAAGCACCGCCCGTCCAGTAACTGTCCCAATGTCCTTTCCAGTCCCATGTATAATTTGCCGGACGATACCCGCCTTTAAAACCTGTTCCCATAAAATATTTGGAAGCAGAAGGGGTATAGTTAGTGATTAATTGGATGTTTTGAACCTGTATTTTCTTGTCTGCCGATAACTTGATATGATAACGGAGATAGCCATCGTATTCCATAGATGCTTCACAGTCAAATTTCAGACCATCCCGGATTGCCGAAGCATTCCACCGGATAAGTCCGTCGGCTTTTTTCTCCATCGTCACATTGTCTGCCGTAAACGGAATTTTCCCGTTTGCGGTACTCACCACAAATTCCATCGGCTTTTCAAGTATATGAAGTCCGTTAATTTCTATGGATTGGGGCAATCCATTGGCGTTTACTTGAACAGTCTTGCCGGTAGCGGTAACAGTACGACCGTCAAGCGACATTTGCTGATAGGGCGCTACGGGTAAATCATCCATGCCGATAGTCGAATTGAGCCACCGGAGCCGTGCATGGCGCCATAAATCGCCATCGCCTTTATCGGCAAGCAATTCTTTGCCAACATGAATCACGACATCCACCACTTGCGGCTTTGCATTTTCTGCCGAAACGGTAACCGTTCCTTTATATTCTCCACCTTGAATATTTTCAGGGATTTGCAATCCACACCACAAGGCTTGAACATTGTTTTGGGGAACATTCACCGTAAATTGGACAGGTTTGCCGTCCCAATTGGTGCCTCCCAAATTAAAGCAGGTGATTTCTTCCGCCGAAAGCACACTCTTTCCCGAACTGTGCGTGAAATTGCTGAATTGCAGATTGACCTTCTCCAATTTCTTCTGCGACGCCCACAAGCCAATTTGCCAAGTGTAATATTCGTTGGGGAGTGCATATCCTTCAAAGGCAAGGGCTTTCAATCCTGCGTTATACGCCTTGCTCGCCCAACGCGCCGGAACGGTTGTCAGCCGGATGGGAAAAGCGCGGTCTTCGGGAAATACGACAAAATCGCCGGGGTGTTGCTCTTTAAGCGCTTGTATCTCTTTTCCGGTGGCGATTAGTCCCATCGGGGTAAAGAAATCAAATCGTGACCTTGACTCAATCCGTTCTACTTTTGCTTCCGGCAATGCTGTTGCTTGCGCTTTTACGCCTTTTTCCCATTCGGAATCGGTGGCATATTCCGGTGGCAAATAATCATTCCACGGTTTTCCATAGCGGGCATCATCATATCCGGTTCGGAATTTATAGGGCAGATAATAAATATAATAGGCACCCGCACCGGCTTCCGGTTGAAAGGCAATCACGCCTTTTTCCGACGAAAATTCAATCAAACTCACATTTTTAACTTCCTCACCGGAAGCAGCATTTTTCACCACCACCCGCTTAGTTTCGGGACGCATATCCGAACGTCGCCACGGCAAGGTAGCAACAACGGCGTTTTGCTTCGCATCCTCCACCAAAACCACCGCTCGATGATTGCCCACACTGTCCACATTCCACGAACTGTCGGCAACAACAAACGGAACACCATCGGGCGAAAAATCCTGATACTGACTTTCACCATCAGGCGAAACTAATACCGTACAGCCACATGCTATACAACTAATTATAAACAATACTAATTTCACAGATATTTTATTCATTTTATTATAATTTATAATGATTATTCGCAAAGGTAGGCATTATTTGCACACCCACAGCACGCATTTCGGCAGATTTAAGAACATTTAACATAGTTTGACGTAAAAACGGAAAGAAATATGAAGATTGCTTAAAAAAATTGCCTACCTTTGCCGTCCGATATTTGCTCGAAGAGTGAGCGAATACGAGTGGCAACTCTTTAATATATAGGAGATTATGAGAAAATAGATGCGGTGATACGCACATTTTAAGTTAGAAAAAAGTGTTATAACTTTTATTCTTGTGTTGTGAAATCTTGACAATTTCAAAACAATATCCAAGGTTGAAGTGATGACGTTCGCGCTGCGGCGAGGACAAACTCATGTTATTTGGATATTATAGGTAAGTCAAGAACCTCACAGCACAGATAAAGTAAAATTTGTCCGCGCTTTTTTTATGTGCGTAATTGTGGAAGGACACAGTTGCCCAACAACTGATTAAAAGGGGGCAAGACACCTACGAAGCCTTTTAGAGTAGGAATTAGTTTATTATTTTAATTGTCCGTCTAAGGAACGGACGTAAAACAAAAAAGATGAAAAAGTTCAAAAATGTGTTTTTGCTGGCAGCGATGGCTGTTTCAGCGGTGTGTGTTACTTCTTGCGGTGATGATGATGAACCCGCAGGCGGTGGTAGTAGTTTTGCCGGTGTGATTCATGCGGTCTTTTCAGATAAAAACACCAGCTTGGGTGAGGTAAAGGTTGTTGTGAATGATTATACTGATCAGGAGAATAATTCTGCTCAGAATAATATAAAGAGCTACGAACTTGCGCATGGAGAATACGCCAATGGCGGTTTTACGCTCACTTTGCCCAACCCAGTACCCGATGAATGCCTTTTACCTTATGGCTATGTCTATGCCTATAACCGCGACTCTCGCAAATACGAGTTACAACCTAGGTACAACGATTTGTATATGGGCATAGCAAGCGATGATGAGGCCAAATATCTATTTCTTACAGAAGCGAGTTTTGTTCCGTATAATAAAAATGGAGTGAATATAGGAGGTTATGTAGGAGGTTATGAATTTGATGCTCCAGTCGGTTTTCTGTATGTCGATAGAGATGTCGATATTATTGAGTTACCGGTACCGGGGGGGGGAAAACCGGGGGAGACGAATACATGGCACCTGAAAAAAGGATGGACTTTATTGGTTGAGTATGGTCTTGGTGGTGGTAGCTATACTACCACAATTAGTCCAAGTACTGATATTGAAAGATGGTATTTCTCCGAAATTAGGTAATAAAAAAGAGGGGACTGCGTCTGTGCGATGCAGAATCGTTGATGGTTCGACGACAGATGTTAAGCACAGCACAGTTTCCTCCCTTTTTTGTATATATTAACCTGAGTTCCGGATAAGGTTAGCCCGTAGGGCTTTCATATCAATAGAAAAACCGCCCCCTCCCACCCATTATTGCCCGTAGGGCATTCACGGTGAAAGCCCTACGGGCTATGGGGTTTTGACAAATACGTTTTTTCTATTGATATGAAAGCCCTACGGGCTATCCTTATCCGGAACTCAGGTTATTATTGTTTGCAAAATCAAAAATCAATTTATTCATGTATTTGTTCAATTGGTTTGAAAACATATTTTTCATCGTAATCAATTTCAAATAATTTTAGAAATTCGAGATATTCTTCCATAAATGTTCGTTTTTTATGATGCTGCTCTTGTGTTTCTATATAATTTGCAACATCGTGAATTTGCGATTTTCCATAACTGAAAGCACCAAATCCTTCTTGCCAAGAGAATTTCCCCATAACAAGACGATTGTTGTTTATCCACAACGAAGAACTACGTTTTACATCAGCCATTAAATCGGAAGGTGCTTGCTTTGGCGACATACTGACGAGCGCGTGAATATGGTCGGGCATACCACCGATTGTGAGCAATTTATGCCCTTTGTTATCTATTGTGCCTGTCATATATTTGTACAATTCGTCGCGCCAACGATTTTGTATCAAGCCCAACCGATTTTGAACGGCGAAAACATAATGAATGTAAATTTGCGTGTAGGTATTTGCCATATTTGTCATTTTGTGAATCCCCTACGGGGATTCGTTTTTATATTATTCGTTCTTTCTATTGATATGAATGCCCTAACGGGCAAATTCTCTCGCCTATTTCCCCATCGGGGAATCATATCAATAGAAAACAAATGTCCCCTCATCCACCCAAAACCTCGTAGAGGTTTCATATCAATAGAAAACAAATATCCCTTCATCCAACCAAAACCTCGTAGAGGTTTCATATCAATAGAAAACAAATGTCCCTTCATCCACCCAAAACCTCGTAGAGGTTTCATTATTTCGTGCAATACCCAAACAATATCCTTAATAAAATATAATTTTATGTTTTTTTGATTGTTTTCCATAACACAAAATCGAGGTATTAATTTGTCCCCAAAATATTAGCAAGCACTGACACCATAATTTCATTGAACTCAGGATGGATATACCGGAATACTTTGACCGGAGCATCCGAATCGGTGAATACTCCTTTGAAAACCGGACTGTTTCGACCTTTTGCAAATCCGAATTGTTCGGACGTTGACTCTTCTGCTGCGGTGGATGTGAGGAGCACGTTTTTGTATTCATATACAGCCACTTCCTTGTCCGCGATGCCCAATGTTTTTGCTTTTTCGGGCGGGCAGGCAATGTAATGGTTGTTGTGGGCATAAATTTTCCATCCGGCAGCGTGCAAAAAAGGAGCGGTGCACCACATACTGCGGGGCGTTTCCGGAAGACTTTCGGGCGAACGATTCAGGTATTGAAGCGGCTCTTCCTGTGATTTGCTTAATGCGTAAGTGAAGAAATTTTTCACTTTATTGGAAGTGTTTTTCAGTAATTCCGCCTGATTGGGAACAACAAAATATGTGTTGAATGCCTGCGTGCTTTGTTCTGCCACTTCTTGTGGCGTGGCTGTGTGCTCTTCTTTGGAAAAACAGGGCGACCAATAAATGGGAAGTCCGCTATTCATCAAACAGACGTAAGCCTGCGGGTCTACAAATACATTCCATTCCACTTGGATGCCATCGGGACCATTTCCTGCATTGACATACACGGCAGCCACTTTTTGCTTTAATAATTCCGGCTCACGATTGTAGGCAGCGGCAAAATCCCGACAACTGCCTATCAAGAACAGCGTTACTTTTTCATCGGCTTCGCGCAGAGTTTTCAACACTAACTCAACCCCTTTCTGATATTCTTGCGGCTGATTTTCCCCTTTATCGTCAGGCGAAGCCAAAGCGTCGCGCAATCCTACGGCGTAGGGCGGAAGCGGTTTATTGGCGATAGCCGCCATCTGGCGAAGCGGCGCGAGTCCATATTCGTCCGGATTTCGTCCCGGAATAGAGAGGTCAAAGATGTGCGCTTTCACCTCAAACGCATCCAGCGCATTGAGCATCGCCAAATCATAATGGTCGTCAGGGTCGCCGTGCGGATGATAGAGGTCGGACGAATAGATGAGAGGGATGCGTTTCGTTTTCTGCCCGGTCACCGGTTCGTGCATCATCAAATCCTCAATAACCTTTGTCAGTTCATCCACCGGCATTTTCCACGTCAGGTATTCGTGATTGCCGTTAGGGTCGTCCTGCCACGAGTTGGAGCCGTCTTCTTCAAACTTAATCCACCCCTTCACGGTATTGAAATATCTGTCAGTGCCGCGTACAGCAACGAGTACGGCTGTTTGGTCCCAACTTTCGCGCCCGCGCGGCTGATGTTCTCCGCATATCGTATATACCTCTTTTGCCGGCGTATTTTGTATGCCGGATTCTCTCAAACGCTTGCCGGTAACTATTTCATTGCCTGTTTCCCAGCCGCTGAAAATAATGGGAGGTGTCCACTGCTCAAACACAATGGCAGACGACGGCGCATCCCACGAAGCATTGCTTTCACGACCTTCGGGGAAAGTGCCCGCCATAGCCACCAAGCGTTTTACTTTCTTGGCTACCAATTGTTTGCCGTCCAACGGGCTGTACTTATCGGGAGGTGATTGCAGCAGATTGCTAAGATTGGTCAATGCACCAACCGTTACCACCACAACGGAAGTGTCCGGTTCGCCGGCAAGGATGCGGCGATAGACCTCAACCGCATCAGGCACATCGTCTATGGTGCGCACGCGGTGCGGAAAATGAGTGTCCAATGCCGCCATCCATTTTGCAGCAGTGCCTTCACAATCATTACTCATTCCATTGATTGGTCGCCCCAGCGGCAAGTCGGGGCGACCGTAGTAATGATTAATCACATCCGTGCCAATGTTCTGCCCCAATGATTGGAGGCACACAACAGTAGCCAATATTCGCGCTTCGCCACTATCCGCCAGCGCGTGCAGCATCGTCAAAGCACCCACATCATCGTAATCGCATCCCATATCGGTATCGAAGATGATGGAAACGGGAGCCTTTTTACTGTCTCCGCACGAATGGACAGCCATCACAACAAGTGCCAATATGAATATAAAACCTATTCTTTTCATGCGCACATAATTATTCGTCTGTTATTTCACTGTCTGAAACGGCGAAGCCGGCAAGTCCGCACCATTATACAAATTGCACGCCGGATTGTCTCCCCAGGCATAGCGCACGGCTACGGGGAACTTCACTTTGGGCGAGGACACCACCACCTCGTTGCCTGCAATCACGGCATCCGCCCAATAATATTTGTGGTCGGGTCCTGCAATCGCGAAGCCGGTGAGTTTGGCGTTGCCCTTGCTTTTCAAGCCCTGATGGGTGTGACTAAATTTTATCCGAATCGTGTTGCCTTCGATGCTGTGCGACTGATAAATCGGACCGGAGAAAGCGACATTTTGCTTGTAGGTGTTGGCACGAGCGGCAAGTGCCAGACGCACGCCCACGTCCTGCTTATTCTTGGGGTGAATATCGGATGCTTCGCCTATGTCGATGGTAACCGCCATGCCGGTATTGTCTAAGGTCAGCGTATGCAACTGTGCGTCGCGCAATTCCGCCCATGCCGATTCTTCCGGTTGCCGTTTTTCGTCCATAAAGTATGCCAATTGCACGAAATAGAAAGCCAGATTCGGTCCGAACGACTTGCGCCAGTCCTGTATCAGCAGCGGGAAAAGTGTCCGGTACTGTTCTGCCCGTTCTACATTGGCTTCCCCTTGATACCAAATTGCTCCCTGCACGGTATATGGAAGCAAGGGATGTATCATCGCATTGTAGAGTAAAGTTGGGCGATTAGGATTTCCTGTCACCGAAACGGGTTGCGGCTTCATGTCTTTCTTGCTCACGGCGACTTTGTATTTCCATTCACCTGCCAAAGCCATCGCCTCTTTTTTGTTTGCGGCAACGTCTAACGACAGGGCGGAAGGTTCACCCCAGAAGCCGCCCTCGCCTCCCGTGTCCGTTACACGAACAGTGATGGTAGCCTTGCCCGTTTTCACTTGCTTGGCGGGTATCCTGTAACTGCGATTGGCATTATATCCCCTCGTTTCGCCAATCTTCACGCCATCAAAATAAGTGATGTCGTCGTCGTCAACCATTCCTAAATTGAGCACTAATTCTTTGCCCGCCCAAGCAGCCGGAATGTTCACGGTCTTGCGGAACCATACAATCCCGTCAAATTCCTCCAATCCTTTTTCTTCCCACACGCCGGGGAGAGGCATTGTTTGCCAATCGCCATCATTGAACGTTGCGTTTTCCCAGCGATTCACACTGCCGGCATCGAGTTTGAAGGTGGCTTCTTGCCACACTTTCAGGTCCTGCTCGTATTTCTTCTGCAATTCTTCCTCCGAACGGGAAGCAAGCTCCTCCACCTTTGGGCGGAAATCGGGCATCTCGCTCAAAGATTCGCCACTCGTCCATGCCTCTGCAATCGTGCCGCCCCAAGAAGTGTTTATCAAGCCGATTGGCACATTCAAGTTTTTGTATAAGTTGCGACCAAAGAAGTACGCCACAGACGAAAACTCACCTACAGTAGCCGGAGAGCAGACTTGCCAGCCGGCATCCGTACCTTTCAAATCATCCAAGGGTTGGGTACTCGTGTTCTTCTCCACCTGTAACAGCCGTATCTGCGGATAATCGGCATCGGCAATCTCCTGTTCATAATTATTCACTTTGCCCCAACCTGCCAGCGGCATTTCCATATTCGACTGTCCGGAGCATACCCACACTTCGCCGATGAGTATATTCTTGAGCGTGAGGGCTTTCCCGTCGGAAATCGTAATCGTGTAAGGCGTGCTGCTTCCCGCGGGCGTTTGCACATTCACTCGCCATTTACCGGCTTGGTCGGCGCGCACTTTACAGGTTTGCTTGTCCCAAGACGTAGTGATTGTTACCTCTTGATTCGGCGTAGCCTTGCCCCAAATGGGGACTTGACTTTGCTGCTGCAAAACAAGATTGTCGGTAAATACTTTCGGCATCGTAACACGCGCCGCCAAAGGGCTTATGCCTGCCAACAGGCACAAAGCAACAAAAAGAATTTTAGCAATAGGAGTTTTCATCGTCATTTATTTTTCGTTTATAAAAATTAATCCATCTAAGGGTGTTTCCCGCATCGTCCTGCTCAAAACGCCTGCTTCCAAACTGTTTGCCGGAGCGGCGGCAATATAGCGCAGTT
>BNTR01000062.1 GCA_025996755.1 Bacteroidia bacterium | reverse complement strand
GCCGCTGTTGCCACCGCAGAAGGGCGGAGAGATGGCATTTTAGCGCGTTCAGCAGAGGATTATCTGATGGTTGCCGAAGCGTTGGGGCGTCAAGGTAAATACAGCGATGCTTTGCCCTACATCAATGACTTACGCAAAAGAGCAGGCTATGCTGCCGGAGAAGACCGCAGCAAAAACGTGGACGGCGGACAAGCATACACAAACAATTCGGCAGGACACGGTAGTGGTACGGGATTTGCCGTATATTCGGAAACAAACACCTACTACGAATCCAATGGCGACATTCCTGCGACGACGGATGCTACTAAAGACAATCTGCAGTTCGGCTCCGTGAACGATATCTACAATTCTTCGCACGAGTTTTACGACCTTTTGGGAGCAAGCTCCGAAGCAGATAAGTTCTTGGTGTTCATCCTCAACGAACGTTCCCGCGAGTTGATGGGCGAATTGATTCGCTGGCCCGATTTGGCAAGAACCAAGCAATTGGAGAAACGCTGGAAACTGTTCAACGACGGGAACACCGTAGCCGGAGCGGCTTTCAACGCCTCAGCACACTATTTGCGCCCAATTCCGCAATCATTCCTCGATGCCGTGACTAAAAATGGTGTTGCCCTGACCAATGCAGAAAAGGAAGCAATGCAAAATCCGAATTACTAAAAAGCTATAATTGAAAACGCCATTGTGAGTTTGCGCTTGCAATGGCGTTTTTTGAAAATGAACCGCTAATAACAACTGAATAATGAAAAAGAAATGTATTGTGTGTATAGCCTTATTCCTGTCAGGCACCCTGTGCGCTGAGGCTCAAAAGAATAAAAAGCAGGAAACGAACGATGTGACCACTCCGCTGCATCTTTTGCAGCCGGATTACAGTATTCCTTATGGTGCTTTGGTGCCCGAAAAAGTCAAGGAAGACATCGACCGGGTGTTTCGCTTTATCGAAAAAGGAAATTTCCGCTTGGTGAGTTACGAATGGGGCGTAACTTATGCGGCTTTGCTGGCTGCCACTCAAATAACCGGCGATGCGGCATATCAAAACTATGTGGCGACTCATTTTCGGCAAATCGACCGGCAGATGAGCTCCGTAGCCCACCCCAAAGCCTTAGACGATGCCGGTTCTATGTGTGCGGCAATGCTCAAATATATCCAAATAGCCGGGGATGCCGACAATCTGCGCCCGTTGATTGACAATTATATCAACTATATCATGTTTAAGGAATACCGCCTGAGCGACGGCACTTTCGCCCGCAACCGCCCGCAAAAAAACACGGTGTGGTTAGACGATATGTTTATGGCTATTCCGGCTATCGCGCAAATGGGCAAACTGACCAGCGAAGGCACATACTACAACGAGGCAGTGCGCCAAATAAAACAATTCTCCGAGCGGATATTTGTACCCGAAAAAGGTTTGTATCGTCACGGATGGGTGGAAGGAATGAATCCGCATTCCACCTTTCATTGGGGACGCGCCAATGGCTGGGCGATATTGACACTCGTCGAAACATTGGATGTGCTCCCAACAAACCATCCGGCATACAATCAAGTGCTGGAACAATTCCGTGCCCACGCAACCGGATTGGCTGCTTGTCAGGGCGGCGACGGCTTTTGGCACCAATTGCTCGACCGCAGCGATTCCTATACAGAAACATCTGCTACCGCGATTTTCACTTACTGCTTTGCGCACGGCATCAACAAAGGTTGGTTAGACGCTTTGGCGTATGGTCCGGTCGCCCAATTGGGCTGGGAGGCGGTTTCTACGCGCATCAATGCGAAAGGCGAAGTGGAAGGCGTATGTGTGGGCACCGGTATGGGCTTCGACCCTGCATTTTATTACCATCGCCCCACCCACACCTCTGCTGCACACGGCTACGGTCCCGTCATCTGGGCAGGTGCCGAGATGATTAACTTATTGAATAAGCAGCATCCGAGAATGAACGACAGCGCGATACAATATTATGCCGCGCCGCCGCAAAGTGGGCAAGCGATTTTTAGCGTTGAATGATGCGAATTTGAGCAGGCTCTTGTTATGGTTTCAACAACCCCTTCACCCGCTCATCCGCCAACTTCTTAACCCCCTCCACAATACTCTCCGCATTGAGTTTTGCCCCTTGCAGCGAAGTATGCGTATGGTCATTTTTGAAATAAGCTGCCGCATCCGTTTTCCCGATTTTTTCGAGTTTGGCGGCGGAGATTTCGTTCAGGTCGATGAACTGCGCGCCCATTGCGCGGGCTGCCTCTTTTGCCCATATCCCGTAGGTGGTTTTGTTGCGAATTACTTTGTCGTCGGGTGTCCATTGGTTGCGGGGGGTGTGGCTTAGGACTATGGGGATGGCTCCTTTTTCGAGGGCTTCGCCTGCGAATTTGCGGATATACCAGCCGTAGGTGTAGATTACCTGATTGCGGTGGGTGGCTTCCATCGGCAGGACGAGGCTTTCCTCGCCTGTGCCGCTGATTTCGCCGCGGGCTTTGCCGGTGTTGATTTCGCCGCCGTCGTTGTGTCCAAACTGTATGAAGACGATGTCGCCGGGTTGCAGGGCGTTATATACTCTGTCCCAACGCCCCTCGTCGAGGTAGGTGCGCGCACTTCTGCCTGCCATAGCTTGGTTGTCCACCACCGTTTTGTTGGCATCGAAGTATTCGCCGATTACGCTCCCCCAGCCCCACATATCGGTTGAGTCTTTGTCTTCGTTTTTCACTGTTGAGTCGCCGATGGTGAATACTACCGGCTTGCCTGCCATGCGTTTTGCGCCTGCTGTGCCGGTTTGCTTTTCCGGTTTGAGGCATTGCGCCAACTGTGCCAAGTCTTTGTGGCTGCGTATGCCTTCGACGGCGGAGGCGGCGTTTTCTTTGGCTCCGAATGCGCTGGTGTGGATGGCATCGCCGTAGAACATATAGTTCACTTTGTATTTGCCGAATTGCTCGTATTTCAATGCCGTGATGTCGTTCAGGTCGACGAATGGCACGGACTGTTCTTCGGCGATTTGTTTCGCCCACAGTCCGAATGTTTCGTTCACGCGGTTGATTTTGCCTGCCTCGTTCCACGAGTTGCGGGGTGTGAGCGAAAACAGCACGGGGTGTGCACCTTTGGCGCGTGTTTCCTTGATATACTTGCGCAGGTATTCGCCGTAACTATATACCGTTTCCTTTTTGCCGGTTTCCTGAATGGTCACCTCGATGGATTCCTTGCCGATGCCTTTGATGGAAGCGCGGGCACGTCCCGAATCGTAGGTACCGTTGTCGTTGTGTCCGAGTTCGATAAACACCCAGTCGCCGGCTTTCACGCCTTTGATGACATCCGCCCAGAAACCGTTGTAGAACGAACGGCTGCTTGTGCCGCCCAGTGCGTGGTTTTCGACCGTTATTTTATCGGCATCGAAATAGTCGCCCATATAAAATCCCCAGCCCCATTGCCCGTTGTCGCCATTGCCGCGGGTGCCCGTCCGCATCGTGGAATTGCCCACGAGGAAGAGCACGGGATTTTTGCCCTTGCGCGAAGATGCCGCCACCGGGCGCACCGTTTTGAGCAGGTTGAGACTGTCTATCGTGTTGTCCACCACATTGTTAACATCCGCCATCGGAGGCGGGGTGTCGTCCAGTTCCAGACGGATATAATCATAGACCACGCCGTTGTTGATTGCACCGGCGGGCACTGTCAGCACGAGCGTGTTTGTGCCCGCGCGCATCAGGGTGGCATCGAAAGCAAATTCGCGTTCATACCAGATGCCCTGTGAGCCGTGGCGGGTAATCACGCCATCGCCCGACAAGTTGTCTAATGCGCCTGCCGATGTTCCGTTCACGGCGATGTCTATCGTCTTCGTACCTGTTCCACAGATGGCAAAACGCAGGGTTGCTCTGCCTTTGGGAGCCAACGGAAGGTTGAATGTGATGGTGTAGGACGTTGCGCGCCCCTGTGAACGCACGCCATAGAATGGCTCAGACTTGGCATTCGGGTCTTCATTGTGCGGCACGTGCTGATAAAACCAGTCTTTTTTGGCATCGCTTTTCCCGATGGTGAAGTTTACGTCGTTGGGAAACAATGCGGCGTATTTGATGGATATTTCGGTGTCGCGGTGTTCGTCTGCTTTGAAAAATTCGGAGGCATTTCGGTTGGGTATTCCTATTTCCCACAGTTGCTTGCCTTTGCGCACCGGTGTCCACACTAATTTGCCCAAATCAATCGCTTTGCCTTTTTCAACAACGATGCCGGCTTTGGTAAATTCGCCCAAAACGCCGTCTGTGAATGCGTATAAGGTGTAATTGCCGGGGCGCACTTTTCCTATCTCGAATGTCCCGTTGGCATTGCCTTTTGTCCAGAATTGGTAGAATTTGCCATCGCGTTGCCAGTTCGTAATCACTTCCGGCGTGGCATTGGGGCGTGGCGAAACGTAGGCTGCATGGGCTAATCCAACAGTCAGGTTTGTGAATTTAGACGATTTGATACCTTTGTCGTTCAGCACAAGTTGCCCTTTCACGGTGGCACGCTCGCTTTTTGGCGAATAATCTACGCCTTTGACCCACTCGTAGGGCCATTTAGCCTGCTCAACGGCGGCTTGTTTTTTGGCATCAGCATAAATGGAGGCATGTCCTGCGCCCGAATTGGCATAGATAAAGAACGGACCTATGATTTTATTCCATGCTTCTCCGGCGGCTATGTTGGCTTCTGCACCGCCGTAGTGGCTGCTGCGCCAATAGTTGAGCACGCAAGGTTCGGCTTCGGCACTTGTGTTGCGGTGTCCCATAAATTCCACTTTGGTGGGTCCGCCGCTCATATATTCCATGGAAGGATTGATGCAGAACAAGCCCACATTTTTGGTGGTGCTCGACCATCCGAATGCCGGATTGGTGGATTGCAATGCCGTATATACATACTTGTCGCCGGCATTATATCCTTTGGGATAGTGCAAATCCACTTTGGAATCAACGCTTATCCAGTCGAAAAAATCGGCTAACTTGGCGCAATAACGGGCTTCCCCGAATTGAGCAAGCGGATAAGATGCATTGTGGTCGAAAACACAATAGGTGTACACGCCCGACGAGTTGCTCTCCAGAGTATAGCGAATCTCTATATCCACCGTGAGGTCGCCGTCAGCCGCGGTGCCGGGTCCTGTCCCCATTTTGCGCCCTTCGGAGATGGCTTTCACGGAAACCTCCGCGATTGTTCCGCCATTAGTCTGCGGGTCGATGGTCACGGAAGGGATTGCAGGTGGCGAGCCTTTGACTCCCATCGCATCGTGCGACCAATAGCCATGCCCACGACCCTCCATCGAGGCAAACAGTTCGGTGTCCCGATAACGAAGCGACAGCAAATCGCCCGACACTTTTGATACACGCGCACACACGATGCCATTATCCATCGTGTAAGTTGCACCATCTTCCGTCAAAGTCACCTTCGACTGCGCAAACACAGTGTTCATCCCCAAACTTAGGGAGCACATACAAATACTTTTAATTAACTTTTTCATATTGCTTTATATTTTTTTATTCAGACAATTTAATACAACCTGACTGCTTCCAAGCCCCGGTGCAGATGCCTTCAACGTCACTTTGCCCGATGGGGCGGTGGCGCGAATGATGGCAATCGCTCGACCTTTGTGATTGGTTTTCTCGTTGGTTTTGTATTTTTCGTGGCTGAAATTGTTGCTGTTGTCCACCGACACTATTTCGCCCGGACCGGAGATGTCGAACTTGATTTTTGTTGGCGTGTTTGGGCAGCGGGTGCCGTTTTTGTCCACGATGGTTGCTGTTACATAGACTACTTCTTCCCAATCGTTGATGAGTTCGCTCTTTTCTGCCTCCAACACTAATTTTGCCGGTTTCGTGGCGGTGGTGTGTTCGTGAGCGGACACGTCTTTGCCACCGTTGCGACCAATCACCTTGATTGTGCCCGGTGCGTAGCGGACTTTCCATGAGTTGGGCGCATCGTCTTTGGGTGTCGGTTGCTTGCCGAGCGATTTGCCGTTGAGGTAGAGTTCCACTTCTTCGCAGTTGCTATACACGTTCACGAAGGCGGTGTCGATGGGGAAGGCGGGTGTCCAGTCGTCTAACCAATTGGCGCGTTGGGCGGTGTCGCGGCGGACGATATGCGCCATTGGCTTGTCTGTCCACCAACTTTGGCGTTCCCACGAGGAGTGCTTCCAGCCGCCGTTGCGGTCGAAAAGGGCTTCGCTCCATGATATTTTGGGCCAGTCGGCTTCGCCCAAGTAGTCGAAGCCTGTCCAAATAAACATGCCGGCGTAGGCGGGGGTATCTCTTGCCACGAGCCAACCGGAGCGGCTGGGCGTGTTTTCGGTGCCAATAATTTTCCGACCGGGCTTTGCCGACCATGCGGCAACGAGACCGCTTTCGCCATAGTTCTGTCCGATAACGTCCAGCATTTCGGCAAAGCCGTTGTCATACAAGCCCATCATTTTTGCGCGGAAGAGTGCCATCGTGATTGGGCGAGTGGGGTCGATGCTTTTCGTCAATTGGCGCAGGTTGAGGAAGCGTTGCCGTCCGTTTGGGCTGTTCACATCGTCACGAATTTCGTTGCCGAGGCTATACAGGATGATGCTCGGATGGTTGCGCACCCGTTTCAATGCTATCTCGGTGTCAATTGCCCACCAGTCGGGGAAGTATAAGTTGTAGGCTTTTTCGCCGTTGGGCTTGGCGGATGTCCATGTGTCGAACACCTCGTCTAAGAGCAGCAGCCCCATCCGGTCGCAGAGTTCGTAAAAAGCAGGGTCCATCGGGGCGTGAGCACCTCGTATGGCATTGCAGCCCACGGCTTTGAGTTGCTCAAAGCGGCGTTTCCACACCGAAGCCGGCACGGCAGAACCAACGGCACCCCCATCGTGATGCACGCAAGCACCCAGCAGTTTGATATTGCGCCCGTTGAGCCAAAATCCGGTTTCCGATTCAAAGGAAAAGTAGCGGATGCCAAAGGTATTCTTCTGCTCGTCAATCACTTTGCCGCCTTCAGACAGCGTGGTCACGGCGGTATAGACATTCGGCGCATCAATGTCCCACAATTCGGGTGAAGTGACGGCAATTGTTTGCTCACAAACGGCTGTTTGTCCGGCTTTGACGGTGATTGGAGCAGGCTCCGACTTCCAACTTTTGCCCGCCGGTGAAGTGATGGTGGTCTGCACCAATAGCGTGCGACCGGCTTTCGATTGATTGACAACCGATGCCTGTATGGCAACCGTAGCCTTTTCGCGGCTCGCTTCGGACGTGGTGATGAACACTCCGTAGCGTTCAAAGTGCGTTTGGTCAACCGTGATAAGTTCCACGTGCCGGTAGATACCCGCGCCGGTGTACCAGCGGGAGGCAGGCTGCACCGTATTGTCGGCGCGAACGGCAAGGATATTCGGCTTGCCATCCGGCGCGATGTATTCGGTCAAATCATACAGCAAAGGCACATAGCCAAAGGGGTGATGCCCCAAATGATGCCCGTTGAGCCAGACATCGCTATTAGCCATGATGCCACCAAATTCAACAAAAATGCGCTTCCCGGCATCGGTGTTGGAAAACGAAAGCGTCTTGCGATACCAGCCAATACCGGCAGGCAAGTAGCCACCGCCCCGCTTGGTAATAGCCAGCGAATCATATTCGCCCTCAATGCTCCAATCGTGCGGCACATCCAATGTGCGCCAGTCGTCGTCGTTGAACGCGGCAAACTGAGCATTCTCAACATCGCCCAAGTGAAATCGCCAATCCTTGTCGATGCGGGCGATTTTGCCGGCTTTCTGTCCGCCGGCGGTGAGGCTCAGGGAGAGCATCAGTAAAAATAATGTCTTTTTCATATATCTTTTTTTGTCTGAATCAGGATTTTCAGGATTTTCGGATTTTCAAGATTAAAACTCCATTTATTCTGAAAATCTTAAAATCCTGTAAATCCTGATTCAGACATTTTCATCCATTCTATTGCTTTATCTTGTGTTGCATTCGTCAGGCGGGCGTAGTCGTCCGGCTCCTGCAATTCGAGTTTGCCTGTTGCTTGCTTGAGTTTATATGTGCTTTGCGCTCGTTTGACGGCGGTGCGCACGTCCGTCGGGTTGGCATCACGGTCTTGTTGGGGTTGCACAATCAGCACGGGGCGGGGTGCGATGAGGGCGAGGAGGTCGTCGTAGTCGTAGGGCAGTTGCGATTCGTGACCGGCGAACAAGCCTGCTCTTGGGATTAGTCCGTAGAGGTGGCTGTAGCGTGTCATGCCGCTCATGCCTTTGTCGGGGGTGTCGCTTCGCATCGGGGTGAAGCCGGCGATGGAAACTACGCTTGCGATGCGGTTGTCAAGTGCCGCCGCGTATATGCCTAACGTGCCGCCCAGCGTATAGCCGAAGACGGATATTTGGCGGGCATCCACCAGCGTGTCGGTCTGCAAGGCATCCACCGCATGGTGCAGGTCTTCCACCATCTTGCCCAAGCGCGACCATTGGGGGAAGCGGTCGTAAAAGTGTTCAGCCTCGCTCCAACGGGTTCCGAAGCCCGACTGGTCGTAAGCCAGCACGGCATAACCGGCTTTGGTGAGGGCAAGTATCGGGTGCAAGTCGCTTCGATATACCCACATATAGCCCAGCGGGTAGTGGAAGCCGTGCAGCCAAATCACGGTGGGCAATTTGGTGCCTTCGGGTGTGTCGATGGGGTAGTAGAGGTCGCCCGTCACCCCACCAAAGCGGATGCGGCGCGAGGCAACCTGATTGCGTTCGGGAGCATTCCAGCCATACGAAGGACCTCCGGTAGCGATAACCCACGAAGGAACGTCCGGCGCAAGTTGTCCGGGGTTGCCGATGGTGCCTTTCCCTATCTCTGTGGGACCGTAAGTTGGGGTTGTTCTCCGCATCGGGGCAACTTCTGCCGATGGTTCCAAGCGTATTGGTGTGTCGCCAAGCATCCATTTTATCCAATCAAGCGTTGATTTTGCTTTGGGATTCCAAGCCTGTGCCGATAGATTGAGGTGGTTGCCGGAGGTGATTTTCCATTGGTCGAAGTTCCAAGGGAAGACGAAATGATTGACCCATTGCTTGTTGGAGCGACCGAATTGGATGTCTAACCAGTCGATGCTCGCTTCCTGGTCGTTGCTTCCGTGAAATCCGGGTACTGCCAGCATGCCCATCCTGTTGGGTTGCCCAAGGCGTTGATACACTGTGAGGGCGGATTGATATGCCTGTTCCATTGCCCAGCCGTTGGCAACCTGGTCTGTGTAGCCCCATTCGAGCAGGGCTGCCCGCGGCGCAATCAGGGCGAGAAATAGGTTGGCATCCACCGGCAGACGGTCTTCGTGACCGGCAAAATCGCGCAAGCGTGGAATAAACCATGTCGGGAACATACGGGTGGTGCTTTCGATGCCTTCTCCTCCACCCCGTTCTCCGGCAAAACGCCACGGAACCACTCCGCCAACACCGGTGCTGCCTGCCAGCACGGCAGCGATGCGTTCGTCAAACGCGGCGGCTATCGTCGCCATCTTGCCATCGCGCGAATAGCCGTTGATGGCAATGCGTGTCATATCCACTTCCGGCAAAGTCGCCAAATAGTCCACCACAATCTGCGCCAGCCAAGCCCGTCGAGGCAGCGTGGCGAAATCATAATCGGGATAGAGTTCGCGCAACGGCTCGGCATCGTCCATAAAATCATTGCCGGCATAGCCAGCCGAGATGTAGCCGCGCCGAATCACGGTGCTGCCCCACCCGGCAAGGTTTGGGCTAATCATCACCGGCAGTTTTCCACCGCCGGCAACTTTCGGAATAATCATCCGAATACGCACACTCCCTTTGTTTTGCGGACCAAACTCGACGCGCACATTGCGCACCAAATAGCCTTCACCGGAGGTCTCGTCCAGCAACACAATGTTGCCAATAGACGGCTTCGGGGGGAATGTGCCGAGCATATACTTTTCAAACAAGTGCTTGATTTCGTGCCGCCGTGCAGTCCAATCCGCCGGACTGTTCCCCACGGGGCGACCATCGAGAAACTTCAACGGGTCGGGCAAGAGATTTGACTTCGGCAGTTGCTCAAAGTCGGGAGTTTGCTCCGCCGACAGGGAGGTCTGCGCGATGAAAAAACAAAGAAAGCAAAAAATAATAGGGTGTTTCATTTTGCAAAATTGTTATTTACCAATATAATACCCCAAATGCGGGGGCTGATTGTATGCCACATTCTGCCACGCCACACTCAGGCGGTAGACAGGGTCGTGCATCAGGGTGACCAAACGATGCTCTGTGGGGATGGTGGTTGTGAATATTAACAATTGACCGGGGTCTTGCTGGTTGTAGAGCACCACCTCTTCGCGCCAGTCGCCAAACAGGTCGGCTTGGAGGTTGGGGTTTTTCTTTGTGCCGTTGATGCTTGCTCCTCCAAATGTTTGAAAATCAACTATTTGGTCGGTGCCGTTGCCGTTCCATTTGGTGATTCGGTTGCCGTCTAAGAGTTCGTCTTGCAAGTCGCCATCCCAATAGATGCGGAAGTTGACGGAGGGCTTTTGGGTGGAAATCACTTCGCCTTTGATGTTGTAAACTTCGTTGGAGGCGGAACTCCAAAATTCAAAACCGCGGTGTTTGGGGTCGATGTCGGCGGACAATCCGCGCCCTACGTCAATGGTGGTGGGTCGTCCAAAGAGGAGTTCGCCCGTGCCCGCTGCCCGCAATTCTACTCCGGCAGGGCAGGGTTTGGTTTCGTGCACTTGAAAAAATTCCAAGCCCGGACGGTCGGGGTCCAAGTCCGACAAGTGGTGGGCATCGCCGTGACCTAAGCCTGTGGAATAGAGCAATTTACCATCGTGGTCAATCGCCGCGCCGCCATAAACAATCTCATCGAAGCCGTCGCCGTCCACATCGCCTACTGCCAAACTGTGGTTGCCTTGCCCGAAAGCCGTATTTTTAGTGTCGTGCTCAATGCCGGAGTCGTACACCCAGCGTTCCGTTAATTTGCCTGCTTTGAAATCGTAGGCAGCGAGAACGGCACGGGTGTAATAGCCTCTGCACATCACCAGCGAAGGGTGTGCACCGTCTAAGTAGGCGATGCAAGCCAGATAGCGGTCTGAGCGGTTGCCGCGGTCGTCGCCCCACACGCGCTTCAAATCATTGCCTCGGGGTGGGTTGTAAGGGATTGTGGTGATTTCGGCACCTGTGGTGCCGTTAAAGATTGTGAGGTATTCCGGTCCGTCCAGGATATGTCCGTTTTCGTTGCGATAGTCTGCCTGCGGGTCATCGTTGCCTAATATTACGGCTTTGCCTTTGCCGTCGATGGTGCCGGGGGCTGTTTTGCAGGCGATTTCTGCGATGCCGTCGCCGTCGAGGTCATAGACCATAAATTGGGTGTAGTGCGCCCCTGCGCGGATGTTTTTGCCCAAGTCGATGCGCCAAAGGTGCGTGCCATCCAATTTGTAGGCATCCAAAATGACGGGGTCGGTTGGTCCGTTGTGCGAATTATCGTGGGCGCGGGCATTCCACTTCACGACAATCTCATACTCGCCATCGCCATCCAAATCGCCCACGCTGCAATCGTTGGGGATATAGCCGCCCGTTTCCCACGGCTGAGGATTATCAATTGCCGGTGTTTGCGGACGATTCAATTGGATAGTTTTATACGGATTTTCCCAAGGTTTTACGGCTGTAGAGACGTGGCGCGCCGCGTCTCTACCAATGGTTTTCACGAGGTATTCATCGGAAACCTTTCCGCTTTTGTCTATCCAATTGGTGGCACCGGCAATGGGTTTGTCGTTCAATAACGTGCCATTCCGAAAAATGTTGAACGCGACATCCTGAGGTTCATCGCCCAACAAACGCCAACTAAGAAAAACGCCGTCTGCTGTTTTCACGGCTACAAGTCCCCTGTCTAATTGCTCCATCTGTCGGGTTGCTGCATTTCCCAACAAGGTTGCCATAAAGAGGCAAAATAAAATTGCTACATATTTCATAAATCCGTAATTTTTAATTCGTAATTCGTAATTTTTAATTCCCATCCGGCTTTTCTATCCTGGCTGCCTGTTGCGGCTTCCAATAGAATGTTGCCGGATTGTCAGGCTGCGCGGGATTGTATGATTGTGTTTTATCTCTCAAATGCTGAATTAGGGGCAGTTTGTTTGTTTTCAAGCCTTCAATCACGCACTTGGCTACTTGATAGGCACCGTAAGCGTTGAAATGCGTGTTGTCGGCTAAATCGGTCGTTTGTCCGGGGTATGTGCCTTTGGGATAATGGACTAAGGCTTTTTTGGAGCCTTCCACGCCCAGCGCATAGTAGAGTTGGGTTGTCATCGCCGTCAGGTCTATTAGGGGGACGTTTTCTTTGGCTGCCAAATCTCTCACTGCCTGCGGGAAATCGCCGTGCGTTTCTACCATTTTCCCCGCTGCATCGAAGTTGCGGCGTTGCGTGGGGGTCAATAACACAGGATGCGCACCGCGTTTGCGCGCCTCATCGATATACACTTGCAGGCTTTTTGTGAAATGCTTGTATGCGCCTTTGTCTTCGCCTTTTTGCTTTTCGTCGTTGTGCCCAAACTCAATTAGCACATAATCGCCCGCCTTCATAAATGTTAATGCTTTTGCCAAACGTTTTTCTGAAATGAAGGTGTTGCTTGACTCGCCCGATTCGGCATAGTTGGCGATGCAGACCTGTTCGTCGAAGAACGCCGGGAGCATTTGTCCCCACGCCGCCCACGGCTCATCGTCCTGGTCAACCACCGTGGAATTGCCACACAGAAAGACCGTTATAGCATCATTGACCGGGGTCACTTCTATTTTGCGGAGACCGGGTTTCTCGCCACTAAATTCGATGGTCAGGTAGTCATCCCAATTCAGTTTGCCTGTTTCACGCGGTTTGAGGCGCACCGAATCGCTGTCGCCGATGTATTTATTTCGCTTATTGACGGTGAAAGAGTAAGTCTGAAATTCGCCCCTTTTCGTTTGAATATTATGGAGAAAAAGCCGCCGCGACTCTGCCTGCACCGTTGTTTTTGCTTCTTCCTCATCATTTCCTAATGTAAGCCGAACGCGATAATTGCCATCGGGAAGTTTTTGCACAAAAGGTTTGACTTTCAATTCATCGGGCGAATCTTTGGTGAAATATGCCGGGGTTTTACTGCTTTTCGTAAACAAATCGGAAACCTGTTTCACATCCACCGAATGTTCCGGTTGGAATTGCGGCGAGTTCATATATTGCAGAACCGACGACAGCAGTTGGCGAGCCACAAAACGATTGTCCAAGTCGGTTTTCAAATCCAAACTTGTCATCATCAGTTTGCCTTTGCCAACTTTCGCTTCAAACAAAGAGCCAATCTTTCGGCTGATAAACCATGTGTGAATATGCTGTACAAGTGGTTGAAAGCCCTTTGGAAACTCCGTAAACTGCATAACTTGTGCGCCATTGACCAATTCCGCCCATTGCAGATTGCTATGGTATTGCGTAGGAAAATCGCGGAATACGGGATGTTGCGGATTTATTAACAAGCCGGTGGTGTGCGGCGGACGCATCTTAAACCAAGACGTATTCCAAAACACCGGAGTCAGTTGTTGCCTCACATCGCGTCCGTATTCTATTTTTCCGGCAGCCAAAATCAATACATTCCCTCCCTGCTCTAATGTTTGAATCGCTTTATTATCCAAGGTGTCTGTTACCAACACCGTGCCTTTGTCGAGCGATACCGCTTCGGGATATACCCAAAAATCCCAATCATTGACAAAAGAAGTTCCGGCAATGCTTACTTCCAAATTCATTTGACAGGCTTTTGTGACCGTGGCTAATGGAGCAGTGAGCGTGCCAATCTCAAAACAATTGCCAATCGGAATATCGGCAGGCGCAAAAGTGCCTTTATTCACAATTATGCCCCGGCTATCGGTGATGCGCCATTCCACTTGCGCCTGATACATCGCACGCGGACCGAAATGCGCTATTTCTACCTGTGCCTTGAAAGGCTCGTTGCTTTTGAAAACAAACTTTTCCATGCGTGTAAGCGGTACGGTGGAATTGCAAAACCGGCGAAACTGCGCGGCATTGATATAGGGTTTTTCTTCAAAAAACACGTCCAAAACACCAACAAGAGCAGTGCCTTGTCCCGAATAATCGTTCAAAGCAAGCAACTGAAATCCTGCATAATCGGGCGTTCGCAAGGTCTTTTCTATTTCATGTTTATAACAGAGAGCCTGCAATTTGCCGGATGCCATCATAAAATCGTGAGCCAAAGCACTCATGTCATTCTCTGCCAATATATCCCTGAATATCTCAAAGTTTTTTGCTTTATATACGCCGGTATATTTCTTTATCTCTGCGAAATTGGGGAATACGCACCACTGCCCGGTTTCGTGTGAAACATAAGGCTGTTTCACTGTATCAATGCGGCTATGGTAATCCGAAAGCGTTTCGGGTAAATTATTCCAACTCAGTCCGCGTGCACCTGCTTTCACATGATATTGGCTGCGCGGTTGCCAAGCCCAACTATTGCCGACCGATGCGCCGGTATAAACTTTTCTTGAGTCGGTTTTCTCCCAATATTCTACAAAACGGCTCACCCAAGGCACCCAATTTCCTGCCGGCTCGTTGCCGCACGCCAGCATACAGAATGAGGCATAATTGCCATATACCTTGTTCATCGCCTGAGTTTCCTTTAATAAAAAAGTGTCGATAGCCATCCCGCGCCCCAAAGCAACGCCGTGATTGGGCCAACTCGGACCTTCGGGTTGCAAATAAATCCCAACAAGGTCGGCGGCAATAAAAGCGGCTTCAGGAGGACAAAACGAATGGAACCGGACGTGATTTAACCCGTGGTCGCGACAAGTTTTAAAAACTTTTTCCCACGCCTCAACATCCATAGGAGCATAGCCTGTCAAGGGGAAATTGCAATTTTCAACCGTTCCGCGCAACATAATTTTTCGTCCATTCACATAAAACCATT
>BNTR01000061.1 GCA_025996755.1 Bacteroidia bacterium | reverse complement strand
AGAGTTGATTGAAAAGACTGATTTAGAGGACATTACAATCGACGAAGTCATTGCAGTCCTGAAAGCCGAATTTGAAGAAGAATAAAGCAATTAAAAATTAAAAATTAAAAATTACGGTTTTTTGACGGATTTGATTTTTAATTCGTAATTTTTAATTCGTAATTGAAGAATATGTCTATTAGATTAAATAAAGTTACGCAAAATTTGAATGTGGGACTTTCGACAGTGGTCGAATTTCTGCAGAGGCACGGTCATGACTATCCGAATGCGAATCCGAACACTAAAATCGAAGATGCGGAGTATAGCCTGCTCGTCGAAGAATTTAGTTTGGACAAACATCTGAAAACAGAAGCCGAGAAATTCCGCACCGAACGCCATCGCAAGGACAAAAAAACCACTGTGACGGTGCCCGGCTACGTGAAGTCGAAAGAAGAAATCAAAACCGTGGTGCCCAAAATTAAGGGTCCAAAGATTACCGGCAAAATAGAATTGGACAAAAAAGGCAATCCCATCGTGCGAAAAGAGCCGAAACCGGCTCCTGCACCCCAAAAAGAACCCGTTGCGGATAAGAAACCGGCTGCGGGTGGTGCCGCTGCCGATGAGGAACCGTTCCGCTATTTCCCGAAACCGACGCTGGACGGTCCAAAAGTAACAGGCAAAATAGACCTCTCAACCATCAATTTATCGACCCGCCCGAAAAAGAAATCGAAAAAAGAGCGCGAAAAAGAACGCACAGAAAAACTCAAACAACTCGCGAGCAAGAAGAAAAAAACCTCTAATCCGGGTGCCGCCGGCGAAGCACGTGCCGTTCCGCCCTCGCTGACGAAAAAATCGGATATCGACCCCACGAAGAAAAAGAAGCGGAAACGCATCAAAAACGAAAAAATAGACATCGAAAAGGGCGCGCCAACCGTGAAGCCCAATCCCAATATGAAACTTCGCAAGTACGGCGAAAGAGCGGAAGTGAGCGAAGAAGATGTACAAAAACAGGTCAAGGAAACACTCGCCCGCCTGACCAACAAAACTCAGAAAAAGGGCGCAAAATACCGCAAGGAGAAGCGAGAAGCTTTCTCGCTCCGTCAGGACGAAGAATCCGAAGCAGCAGCACACGAAAACAAAGTGCTCAAACTCACCGAGTTTGTAACCGCCAACGACTTGGCGAATATGATGGACGTGCCCGTCGTGAAGATTATTTCGACCTGTATGAAGATTGGCATTATGGTGTCAATCAATCAGCGTTTGGACGCGGAAATCATCAATATCGTGGTGGACGAATTTGGCTTCAAAACCGAATACGTGAGTGCCGAAGTGGCGGAAGCCATCTCGGAAGAGGAAGACAGCCCCGAAGATTTGGTGGCGCGCGCACCCATTGTAACGGTGATGGGGCACGTCGACCACGGCAAGACCTCTCTGCTCGACAACATCCGCAAGACCAACGTGATAGCCGGCGAAGCGGGCGGAATCACGCAGCACATCGGGGCGTATAATGTGAAACTGGCTAACGGTAGGCGCATCACCTTCTTAGATACCCCCGGTCACGAAGCCTTCACGGCAATGCGTGCGCGTGGAGCCAGTGTAACAGACATCGCCATCATCATTGTGGCGGCAGACGACAGCGTGATGCCGCAGACCATCGAGGCAATCAACCACGCCGCCGCGGCAAATGTGCCTATGGTGTTCGCTATCAACAAGATAGACAAGGAGGGTGCCGACCCCGAAAAGATAAAAGCAGCCCTCTCACAGATGAACTATCTGGTGGAAGAATGGGGCGGCAAATACCAGTCGCAGGACATCTCCGCCAAGCAGGGCATCAACGTCGGCGAATTGATGGAAAAAGTGCTGCTGGAAGCCGATTTATTGGAATTGAAAGCCAACCCGGCGCGCAAAGCCGTTGGGTCAATCATCGAGTCGTCGCTGGATAAGGGGCGTGGATACCTTGTGACGGTGCTCGTGCAAAACGGTACGCTCAAACTGGGCGACGTGGTGCTGGCAGGCACGCACTTTGGGCGCGTCAAGGCGATGTTCAACGAGCGCAACCAACGCATCACGGAGGCAGGTCCTGCCGAGCCGGTGCTGGTGCTGGGGCTGAACGGTGCCCCGCAGGCAGGCGACACCATCAATGTGATGGACACCGAGCAGGAAGCCCGCGACATTGCGTCGAAACGCGAACAGTTGCAGCGCGAACAGGGACTGCGGACGCAGAAGATGCTGACGCTGGACGACATCGGTCGCCGCATCGCGATTGGCAATTTCCAACAGTTGAACGTCATCGTCAAAGGCGACGTAGACGGCTCTGTGGAGGCGCTCTCCGACAAGTTAATCAGCCTGTCTACTCCTCAGATTCAGGTCAATGTCATCCACAAGGGCGTAGGGCAAGTTTCCGAATCGGACGTTACCCTTGCAGCCGCCTCCGAAGCGATTGTAGTGGGCTTTCAGGTGCGCCCATCGCAGCTGGCTCGCAAGGCAGCCGAACAGGCAGGGGTGGATATTCGCCTCTATTCCATCATCTACGATGCCATCGAAGAGGTTAAATCTGCGATGGAGGGTATGCTCGCACCGGAAATCAAGGAAGAAATCACCGGCAACGTGGAAGTTACCGAAGTGTTTAACATCACCAAAGTGGGCACCGTGGCAGGCTGTCTGGTGCGCGAAGGCAAAATCAAGCGCGGCAACAAAATCCGCATCATCCGCGATGGCATCGTCGTCTATTCCGGCGAACTCGGCTCGCTGAAACGCTTCAAAGACGATGTGAAAGAGGTGGTGCAAGGCTACGAATGCGGGCTGAACATCCAAAATTACAACGACATCAAGATTGGCGATATCGTTGAGCCGTTTGAGGAAATTGAGGTGAAGGTGACGCTCTGATTGTCTGAACCGGGATTTTTACAAGATTAAAGGATTAACAAGATTTAGGGATTAACAAGATTTTTTTTTTCTTGTTAATCCCTTAATCTTGTAAAAATCGTGGTTCAGACTATTTCACCACAATCTTCTTCGTAACCACCGAGCCATCGCTGCAAGCCACGCGCACGAGATAAATGCCGTCGGGCAGATGCGAAACGTTGATTGTTTGCGAATTACCCTGTTGTAGAGACGCGGCGCGCCACGTCTCTACGGTGTGTCCGGAAATATCAAAGATTTCTACTTTTTCGATGGGGGTGTCGCTTTTGATGAAGAGGTCGTCGCGGGCGGGGTTGGGATACACTGCAATCTTGTCTTTGTCCATATCTATATCGTCGATTGCCGTCCCGCCTGTGACCATTACGGTGCAGATAGCCGTCTTGTCGCCGTCGGCGGTGGTTACGGTAATGGTGGCAGTAAGTTGTTCCGTGTCACCTGCGGTAAGCGTGGTGGCAGGTTTGTTGAGTGTTACGTCCGTTACGGAAATTATAAGTTACCTCATCAGGAATAACAACATGCCCACTATATTTCTGGGGATGTTTTACGACAGTGACTTCAGTGCTGTTTCTTTCGCCTTTGCAAAGAACATCGCCGCCCCCAAAAATCCTCGGCGTACATAACATTGAACGTTAGCAATAACCCTGTTCTCGCTAACAACGATTTAATTTTTTTGCTTTCATATTTTTGCTGCTTTAAGAGTGGGTAAGTTCAATTAGTAACTGCAAAAAATATTGGTGTTTCAATATTTTTGTCGTATCTTTGCAAAAATTTTTAAGAGCAGAATAAAATTATGGAACAAAAAGAATGGACATTGAAAGAAAGGCTCGCTACCATCGTGGAAAGTATTGAACTGGAAAAAGCAGGGCAACCGGAGGAAGCCCGAAGAGTGCGGGTGCAAGTACCCTTATCCCCCGATTTGGCAAAATGGTGGAAAGAGAAGATGGGCGTAGAAGCCTTATTACAGCAGGGTTATAACCTTTCAGACGCAGAGGCAGAATATGGAAAAGACTGGCTTACTCGATAGAATAACCCTCGGTGTAGAAAATATCGCTATCGGGCGCAAGGAACTTGCCACAGTGGGTGCCGCCGAAGCGGGGTTGGCATCATTCATGAATGGATTGTTATCAGCACAAGTTGTTTTTAAGGAAGTGCATGACAATGTTGCCAACGACATAGGGTCCGTAATTCTCGTAGAGCAGGTCTATCTGACCGAAGAACGCCGATATTGCCGTGATACCGAAAAAGGTGTGACAGCCAGCATGACGGCGGGCATTGTTGCCTTTGATGATGCTCTCCGGGCGTTGGAGATAGTACAGGATGCGGCGGCTTACCGGAATGCTGAGGCAACTTACTCCCATCTCCCCGAATATCGCTACAGGGGAATGCCCAAAGATGCTTTTCACGTTGCCTGCCTCGCCGCCTCCACCCGCTTGAACAATACCCTCCGCACACCCGGCATCAACGATATAGAACGGCAAATCTATGACCAACGCTCAAAAAACATGTCTGCCGCACAAGGTGCCTACTTGGTGATACAACAGAGCGTGCTTGCCCATGATGAAGTGTAACAACTAGTGGATACTGAAGTTGAATCCGTCCACAGCAAACGCTGTTTCGTCGGCATTTAATCGCTCCAAAGTCACTTCCCGCAATTCATTTGTCCATTCGGAGCGATAATCTGCTTCGACCTGTACATAATTTTCAGTGAAACCGTGCATCCGGTTGCCCTTGTGGGCGTGTTCAAACAGTACGCGGTGTGTGGTGCCTTGCTGCGAGCGGTAGAAGGCGCGGCGTTTTTCGGCGGACAGGTCGAGCAACCGGTTGCTGCGCAGTTGTTTATCCTGCGGCGACACAATCGGCTCAATGTCCAACGCTTTTGTTCCCGCTCGCTCGGAATAGGGAAACACGTGCAACTGTGAAAACGGCAATGCCGTCAAAAAATCGGCTGTTTCTTGGAATAAATCCGCGGTTTCGCCCCGCATACCTACGATTACGTCGATGCCGATGAAACAGTTTGGCAGCAGTTCGCGGATTTTTTCGATTTTTGCGCGGAAAAAAGCCGTGTCGTAGCGGCGGCGCATCAGTCTCAAAACCGCATCCGACCCCGATTGCAGCGGGATGTGAAAATGCGGCGCAAACCGCTTGGAATGGGCTACAAAGGCGATTATTTCGTCCGTCAATAGATTTGGCTCAATGGACGAGATGCGAAAACGGTCGATGCCGCTCACAGTGTCGAGAGCGCGCACTAAATCAAGGAAATTTTCGCCGGTGGTTTTGCCAAAATCGCCGATATTGACCCCTGTGAGCACTATTTCTTTGCCGCCTGCGGCGGCAACCTGCTCCGCCTGACGCACCAAATCGGCAATCGCCCCGTTGCGACTTTTGCCGCGCGCAAACGGGATGGTGCAATAGCTGCAATAATAGTCGCATCCGTCCTGCACTTTCAGAAAATGCCGCGTGCGGTCGTCCTCCGAGCACGACGGCACAAATTTTTCTATCTCGCGCGTTGGTGTTACACTGATTTTTTCCCCCGCCGCGATATATTCCAAAATGTCCGTTTTTTGATTGGCACCCACCACGAGGTCAACTCCCTCCACAGCAGCCACTTCCTCCGGCTTGAGTTGCGCATAGCAGCCCGTCGCCACCACGAAACTGTGGGGGTGCTCCTTGCGGATTCGGCGGATGGCTTGGCGGCATTTTTTGTCCGCCAACTCGGTTACAGTGCAGGTATTGACGATGCAGATGTCCGCCGTTTCGCCCGCGCGCGCTTTCCGAATGCCGCGCTCGGAGAGTTGCCTGCCCAGGTCGGAAATCTCCGCAAAGTTGAGTTTGCAGCCCAGAGTGTAGTATGCCGCCGTTTTGTTTAGAAAAATGCTCTCGTCTATCATTCCGCAAAGGTAGTGATTTTGTTTACAAAAAATCAAATCTTTGTTGTTTTGAAATAAAACAGTAACTTTGCAGTTGAATTTATAAATAAAAAAAAAGAATGGATTATGAAAAATTATCAATTATCGCAGAGCAAGTTATCGCCGGAAAGACAACAATTACACGCCTTGATAATGAAGAGGAGCAAGGAAGGATTGCGGGCGGTAGAAGAAATGTCGAAGCGACACTTGCCATTGGAACGGCAAATGAACTTCATAAGGACAAACAAAATGGTGCAAACATTGCCATAAACGAGCAATCTGCACAACAAAAATCTATCTTGAAACGATATGCCGAACTCGCAGAACAAAATGGCAACAGAATATGGTATTTGCAAAAAGATATTGACTGTCTGAAAGATAATTCTATAGCCCAATCGGGCGGTGCCGAAGCGGATGTCTATTTTATGCCGGATGAATTTGTTGTAAAGGTTGTTGAACACTATGGTACGCCACTTGAATTTTTGGACGACAGAATTTCGCTTTACAACTATCTCTTCCCCGAAACCCACTATGAATTGCTGGGCTTCACAGACAACCCATTTGAATCTGATTATGTGTCTTTTGTTGTTAGGCAGAAGCAAATAGATGGCTTTGTTTTGTTAAAATACCTCAAAGAAATTTCCATTTACGACAAAAAAATGAGAGCGGAAACTGAACAAAAATTACACGAAACGATTGTTCGCTATATGAAAGAAAAGTTTGATACAATACCTGCTTACAGTTCCAATACTTACGCCAACAGCAATTACATTATTCGCGATTTGCACCTCGAAAACATAATATCAGAACGAAATGTGCTGACTTTCCCCAACGAACACCTTTATATCATTGATGCAAATGTGTCGCTAAATACCGATATAAAAAACAACGGGGTAAGAAATTATTGCCCCCTCCTCCGTTCAACGTAGGCACAGCAAAACAATCACATTGATTTATCCGCAAATATTGCAAAAAAAAATCTGTTCCCCGCAAATAAATTGCACAAATTTTTGTACCTTTGCGCGCAGAATAAAAATCATTGCGATGAACGAATTTGTTGAGAATGAAGGCTTGATGCAAGTCATAAAAACGAAATTCTTTGAGGGTGGACCCTGGTTTATGGGTGCTATCACGCTGGTGCTGGTGGTGGGGCTGGTTTTTTGCGTGGAGCGGCTAATCTATTTGTACCTTTCCCGCATCGACTCCGTGCAATTTTTGTTGAAGGCTGAGAAAAATTTGGACAAGGGCAATTTGGATGCCACTAAAAAATTGGCGCGCAATCAGCGCGGACCGGTGGCGAGCATTGCCTATCAGGCGTTTTGCCGCATCGATGAGCCTGTGGACGCCATCGAAAAATCCATCTCGGCTTATGGCAACGCGCAGGTGGGGCTGCTGGAAAAAAATCTGTCGTGGATTTCGCTCTGCATCACCGTTGCACCAAGTTTGGGCTTCTTGGGGACGGTTGTGGGGATGATTATCGCCTTCGACGACATTCAAGTGGCGGGCGACATCAACCCCTCCATAGTCGCCGGCGGGATGAAAGTCGCGCTGATTACCACCGTTGCCGGACTGATTGTAGCCATCATTTTGCAGTTTTTTTACAACCTCCTCCAAACGCTCATCGACGGCTTGGTCAACGATATGGAAAACGCCTCCGTGAGCCTGATGGATATGATTTTGAACTACAAAAAAAGGAACTGATTTACTGAAAAATTCACAACAATGGAAATTGCATCTACATACAGCCCTAACGAGGTCGAAAACAAGTGGTATGAATACTGGATGGCGCACGGATTTTTTCATTCCGAGCCGGACGAGCGTGAGCCTTACACCATCGTCATCCCGCCGCCCAATGTAACAGGGGTGCTCCACATGGGACACATGCTCAACAACACGATTCAGGACATCCTCGTGCGCCGCGCCCGCATGATGGGCAAAAACGCCTGCTGGGTGCCCGGCACCGACCACGCCTCCATCGCCACGGAGGCAAAAGTGGTGGCAAAACTGGCGCAGGAAGGCATCAAAAAAACCGACCTCACGCGCGAACAATTCCTCGAACACGTCTGGGAATGGACAAACAAACACGGAGGCATCATCCTCGAACAGTTGAAAAAACTCGGCGCAAGCTGCGACTGGGAGCGCACCGCTTTCACGATGGACGAAAAACGCTCCGAAAGCGTCATCAAAGTCTTCATCGACTTATACAACAAAGGCTTGATATACAGAGGAGTACGCATGGTAAACTGGGACCCGGCTGCAAAAACCGCTCTCTCGGACGAAGAAGTTATTCATAAAGAACAACAAGGGAAGTTGTATTATCTGCGCTATATGATTGAGGGCGAAAAAGGCTACGCCGTGGTGGCAACCACCCGCCCGGAAACAATTTTTGGCGACACCGCCGTCTGCATCAACCCCAACGACCCCAAAAATCAGCATCTGAAAGGCAAAAAAGTGATTGTACCTATTGTCAACCGCGTTGTGCCCATCATTGAAGACGACTATGTAGATATTGAATTTGGCACAGGCTGCCTCAAAGTAACCCCCGCGCACGATGTGAACGACTATATGCTGGGCGAAAAATACGGCTTGGAAACGCTCGACATTTTCAACGACGACGGCACCCTCAACGCCCACGGGCAGCAATACGAGGGCAAAGACCGCTTTGAAGTGCGCAAGCAAATAGAAAAAGATTTGGAAGCCGCGGGCTTAATGGAAAAAGTGGAACCCTACGAAAACAAAGTCGGCTTCTCGGAACGCACCAACGTGCCCATCGAACCCAAACTGTCGATGCAATGGTTCCTAAAAATGAGCGACCTCGCCAAACCCGCTCTGAACGCGGTGGAGAGCAGCGAAATCAAATTTTTCCCACCAAAATTCAAAAACACCTACCGCCACTGGATGGAAAACATCAAAGATTGGAACATCTCGCGGCAGTTGTGGTGGGGACACCGCATTCCGGCGTGGTATCTTCCACAAGGAGGATTTGTGGTTGCCTACACAGTCGAAGAAGCCCTGAAATTGGCAAAAGAAAAATCCGGCAATGCAAATTTACAGTTGACTGACTTGCGGCAGGATGAAGACACGCTCGACACTTGGTTTTCAAGTTGGCTGTGGCCTATTTCCGTATTCGACGGCATAAACAATCCTGATAATGAGGAGATTAAGTATTATTATCCCACCAATGATTTGGTGACCGGTCCTGATATTATTTTCTTTTGGGTGGCGCGGATGATTATGGCGGGCTATGAATATCGCGGCAAGGAGTGCTTCAATAATGTCTATTTTACCGGCATTGTGCGCGATAAATTGGGGCGCAAAATGTCGAAACAACTTGGCAATTCGCCCGACCCGTTGGAATTGATACACAAATACGGTGCCGATGGTGTGCGCATGGGCTTGATGTTGTCGGCTCCTGCCGGCAATGATATTTTGTTTGATGAAAGCCTGTGCGAGCAGGGGCGCAATTTCAATAATAAGATTTGGAATGCGTTCAGGTTGGTGAAAGGCTGGGAAACAGCCAATATTGCGCAGCCCGAATCCGCCAAAATCGCCATCCAATGGTTTGACGCCAAACTCGTCCAAACCATCGAAACCATCAACGACCAATTCGACAAATACCGCATCTCCGAAGCCCTGATGGAGGTTTACAAACTCTTCTGGGACGAATTTTCATCGTGGTATCTCGAAATGGTGAAACCCGCCTACGGGCAGCCCATCGACCGCGCCACTTACGAAGCCACGTTGGGCTTTTTCGATGCCCTGCTGCGCTTGTTGCACCCCTTCATGCCCTTCATCACGGAAGAATTGTGGCAGGCATTGGCGGAGCGCAAAGACGGCGAAAGCATTATGATCGCATCTGTCCCATGTAAGGGCATTGCGCACAATGCTCCTGCGGAACAATTGTTGGATTTTGAAACCGTCAAAGAAATCATCGCCAACATCCGCACCGTGCGCCTGCAAAAAAACATCCCCAACAAAGAACCCTTGGAATTGCAGGTGTTAGGCACCTGCAACACGGCATACAACCCCATAATCATCAAAATGGCGAACCTCTCCGCCATCACCCCCATAACGGAAAAAGCCCCCGGCTCAGTGTCGTTCCTCGTGAAAACAACCGAATTTGCCATCCCGCTGGGCAGTACGCTCAACGTGGAGGAGGAATTGGAACGTCTGCAAAAGGAATTAACCTACCATCAGGGCTTTTTGAAGTCGGTGGCAGCCAAACTCGCCAACGAAAATTTCGTAGCCAAAGCCCCGGCGCAAGTGCTCGAACTCGAACGCAAGAAACAAGCCGATGCCGAAAGCAAAATCAAGTCGATTGAGGAGGCGATGGCGGCGTATCGGAGTTAATGCCAAAACGCTTGCACAATTCAAAAAGTTGCACTACCTTTGTTGCAAAATAGTTCAAATATAATTAGAAAAATGGAAACAGTACTTGTACAAATAAGCGATAAAAAGGCTTACAAACTTTTGGAAAATCTGGAAGAATTGCGAGTTCTCAAAGTATTGAAAGGGATAATGCACCCGCCGCAAAAACTTTCTGAAAAGTATGCAGGTAAATTACCATCCAATGTAGCCGATGACCTTCAAGATTATGTAACTCAAAGTCGTAAAGAATGGAACTGCCAAACTATTTGATGGATACCAACGCTGTCATTGATTACCTTGGTAAAAAACTTCCTCCGGTTGGCATGAATTTCATGGACGATGTGGTGGATGAGATACCCAATGTTTCAATTGTTACCAAAATTGAAGTACTCGGCTTTAATGCCCCCACAGAGCATTATCAACTGCTTACCAATTTTATGGATGATGCTGTCATTTTAGAATTGACAAGCGACGTTGTGAATATGTGCATTAGAATACGCCAAAGATACAGAACGAAATTACCTGATGCGATCATCGCTGCTACGGCTTTGGTGCATGATTGTGTTTTGATTTCGCGAAACATCTCTGATTTCAAAAATATTGCAGGTTTGCAAGTGATTAATCCGTATAATTTACCACTATAGCCTGTGCATTGAAACTGAACGGAAGCGATTTCACCACCCGCCTCTGGCACCGCCGCCGCCCGTGCGCCCGCCGCCGAAGCCGCCGCGCATACTGCCGGAGAAGCCTCCACCTCTGAAACTGCCTCCGCCGAAGCCTCCCACCATAGGTCCGAAGCCCCCGCCGCGGCGATTGTTGCCCGTGCCGTTGTCATTGCCGCCGTTGCCTTTGCGTGTGGCGAGCCAGATGAAGAGAGCCATGAAGCCTATTATGAGTAGTGTGTCGAGCCAGAGGGGGGAGTTGTCGGATTCTTGTTCGTCGTCGGCGAGAATTTCGGCGACGATGTCGGGGTGCAGCAAGATTTGGCATATCTTGCTGATTCCCAGGGTGATGGCTTCGTCGTTGTTGCCTTCTTTCATCAGCGGGGCTATGTCGTTGCGGATGATGCGCGACAGGATGGCATCGGGCAATGCTCCTTCCAAGCCGTATCCCGGACGGAACACCATCTCCCGTTGGTCTTCGACCAGGAGGAACAGTAAACCATTGTCTTTCTGCCGTTTACCGATGCCCCATTGGGTGAAAAGCCGTGTGGCGAAATCGTCCACATCGGCGTTGCCGATGGATTTGAGTAGCACCACGGCAATCTCTGCCGAGGTCGAATCCTTTGTTGCCGCGATAATCCGATTGATTTGATTTTCAGCGGCTTGCGAAATCAGCGCGTTGGGGTTGCTGACAAAATCATATTTGTTGCTCAAATTGTCGTGAGGCACGTTTTCAACGGTGTAGGACTGCGCCGACACCGAAAATGCGATGCAGAGGGTCAAAAGGGATAAAAATTGTTTCATACGTGTGTGTTGTGTTATTTTGTAACTTATTCGCCTTCCTGCGTCCAGCCTTGCGCCACGAGGGGGATTTCTGTGGCATCGCGCGTGATGAGGGCGCAGCCCTCGTCTGCGGCGCGGATATGACCGATGAGGCGGATGCCCTCGCTCGCCAAATCTTCGATTTTTTCGTGCATACTCAGCGGCACGGTGAACAGTAATTCGTAGTCGTCGCCACCATTGAGAGCCGCCGTAATGAGATTCATATTGAACGTTTCCGCCATCGTTGCCGTCTGAAAATCAATCGGGATGCGCTCCTCGTAAATCGCGCAGCCCACCTTGCTTTGCCGGCAAATGTGCAGCATATCCGACGACAGCCCGTCTTTCACATTCACCATCGCCGTGGGCACAATCCCGTGTTCAGCCAGCAGTGCGACGATGTCTTGACGCGCTTCGGGGCGCAGTTGGCGTTCCAGCAGGTATTCTTTGCCCGCAAAATCGGGCGTGAAATCCGTTTCGCCCTGATGCACCGCCTTTTCGCGCTCCAAGAGTTGCAACCCCATGTAGGCACCGCCCAAATCGCCCGACACGCAGATTAAATCCGGCTCTTTGGCGGTGTTTTGATGCACAATTTGGTCTTTGTCGGCACTGCCCACGCAACTTGTGGTGATGCACAAGCCGGTCAATGAGGCGGTTACGTCCACTTTCACAATGTCCACCCCGTAGTTTTTGCACGCAAATTGCAGACCGATAAAAATCTCGTCGATGTGCTCCACCGCAAAGCGTTGGGAGATGCCGATGTTCACCGTCAGCTGCTGCGGCTGCCCGTTCATGGCATAAATATCCGCAAAAGCCACCACAGCCGCCTTGTAGCCCACAAATTTGAGCGCGAAATAGGTCAAATCGAAGTGGATACCCTCCAGCAGCAACACCGACGACACCAGCGTTGCCTTCGTGCCGTATTCCAACACGGCGGCATCGTCGCCCACGCCTTTGAGGGTGGTCGAATTGGCGTGTGTGATGTCTTTTGTCAGGTGCTCCAGCAGTCCAAACTTGCCATAAGATGCGATTTCCGTCATACGTTCTTTATTGAATTTAGTGCCACAAAGTTAGTCAAAAAAATTGGATTAAAAATTATTAATGATTATCCGCAATCATACCACTATAGGGCAGGGCAAACGCATCAAAATATGGTAGAGTAAGGGAAATTTGTCGCTCACCGATGATTGAAAAACAAATCAAACCGCTTATCAGAATAATTCCGAAACTGCTTGTCGGAACTGACCAAGCACATCCGCTCAGTAATCGCTTGCGAAATAAGCATGTGGTCGTTAGGGTCGTGATGCTCGCGCGGGGAAGAAAGCCCCGCAAACGTGGCAAGATGCTCTTTTTTCACCGGCAAAAGTTGAAAATTAGTCGTTTCAAAACTTTTCAAAATGTCTTCCGGCTTTTTCCAAATGGATTTCAACTTATTTATTTTTTGCAAATGCAGCATCTCTTGCACAGAAACGGTGCTGACATACACCAAATTGTTGTAATCTTCAAGAAGTTCGCGAATCCCTTTTTCCAATTCATTCGAGCCATCCATCAAAAACACGGCTATATGGGTATCTACAAGGTATCTGGTTCTGGTCATAAGAGTATAATTTATTAGGTTTGCTACTTCATTAATGCCCTCATGTCTAAAATCTCAAATACTCCCTCCGGATGGTCGTGATAAGGCAAATACCTTTTCTTCCCGGATGGTGTAGCAATAACCGGGCCAACCTTTACACCACCCACGTAGTGCCATGATGTTCTCTTTCTCTCTTTTTTAATCTTTGTTTCCATAACGATGTTTGTTAAAATTTATAATTTTGTATTTATTTCCGCCTGCAAAGATACAACATTATCCCGAATAACCAACAAATTATTTGTACCTTTGCACAAAAAAAAGATGAAAGAGGAATTGATTGATGAACTTATTCGGCTGGCTTTCAGGGAGGATGTGGGCGATGGCGACCACACTACGCTGTCGTCTATTCCGGCGGATGCCGTGGGGACGGTGCAGTTGCTGATTAAGGAAGCCGGCGTGCTGGCGGGGGTGGATGTTGCCGAGCGGATTTTTCACTGCTTCGACCCCGATTTGAAGATGACGGTGCTTATTGCCGATGGCGCGGAGGTGAGCATTGGCGATGTAGCCTTCACCGTTGAGGGGCGGGTGCAATCGCTGCTGCAGACCGAACGGCTGGTGCTCAACGTGATGCAGCGGATGAGCGGCATTGCCACCACCACGCGCAAGTATGTGCGGCAATTGGAGGGCACCACCACGCGCGTGCTCGACACCCGCAAAACCACGCCGGGCTTGCGAATGCTCGAAAAGGAAGCCGTGAAAATCGGCGGCGGCACCAACCACCGCATCGGACTGTTCGATATGATTTTGCTGAAAGACAATCACGTGGATTTTGCCGGCGGCATCGAAAATGCCATTGCGCGCGCCACGCAGTATTGCAGGGAAAAAGGCAAGTCGCTGCCGATAGAAATTGAGGTGCGCTCGTTCAAGGAGTTGGATGAGGCACTGCGCGTGGGGGGCATCGACCGCATCATGCTCGACAATTTCACTGTGGCAGACACCCGCAAAGCCGTGGACATCGTGGCGCATCGCTACGAACTGGAATCTTCCGGCGGCATCACCGGCGACACACTGCGCGATTACGCCGAAACGGGCGTCGATTTCATCTCGGTGGGTGCGCTCACGCACTCCGTCAAAAGCCTCGACATGAGCCTGAAAAGCAAGTTGAGCAAGTGAAATAAGGGGGGGCTACTTCCAATTAAGTTCGGTGCCATTGTAGAACCATCCGGTTGTAGTGGGGTCGCCGGAGAAAACATATTGGGCAAACAGGATACTGTTTACGAGGGATGCGCCGTCTTTGAAATTTGCAAGTTGGTTTGGGGAATTGATATTAGTACTGCCCAGTGCTACTGACTGACCATAACTTGCCGTTTCGTTTGCCGTATTGCCGGAGATAACTCCGACCCTCTTATCGAAGAGAACATCATTGCCGGCACCCACATACACACCACCACCGGCGAAAGTGGCGGTGTTGCCGTTTATAATGGCATCTTTACTGTCCATTATGAACTCCGCTTTCAGTGCCCCGCCGGCACCTACCGCCACGCCACCGCCGAAAAACGCTAAATTCTCACTGATTTTTCCACCGTTCATTGTAAAGACCCCATTGGAAGCCACATATACTCCACCGCCCGATGAGGATGCCGTATTTCCGGTTATAAAACCACCTTTCATTGTTAGT
>BNTR01000060.1 GCA_025996755.1 Bacteroidia bacterium | reverse complement strand
GATTTGGGCATTGTTGCACAAATTGCGTATGGCGATGGGCACCCGCGATGCACGATACACTTTATCCGGCGTATTGGAACTTGACGAAGGCTTTTTTTCGACAGAAACGCAAGCAGAAGAGAAGCAAAGTGTTGGTAATGGCAGAAAGCACGCCCGTAGCGGGAGGCGAACAAAAAGACAAATCGCGTAAGGTAAATCATATCAAGATCGCCCGCAAGTGATACGCAAGGAGGATATTGGTAAGGTACTACCGTGGGTACATATTGCCATTAGCAATGCTAAGAGAATGATACTCAATACGTTTCACGATGTCAAGCCGGAGTATTTGCAAAGTTATTTGAACGAGTTTTTTACACATTCAATCGGCGATATTTTAGCGAACGCCAGTTTGACCGCCTCTTAGTGGCGGGGGTGGCTTATAAAAATGAATTTAGGTATCATATCCGGTAATCATTTTATCAAAATAATTCCTAAGCCATTTTTGAAATATCCGATATAATTTTTTCGTTTACTTCATCTCTATTTTTCTACCGTTAGCGTTTCCACCTTATCGCCATCGACAACAATTACCTGATTGTTGCTAATCAGGTGCAAATCAAGCGTTTCTGAATATGCTGCAACCATTTTTTCAGCCGCTTTCTTAAACGGAAAATTCGTACAGTGCGGAACAATGTAGAAATCAAGAACTGACAGCGCAGAAAAGTTGCCGTTCAAATCGGGCGCGGCTTTCGGATTATCCATAAATTTCACATATTCAATGTCTTTTGAAATAATCATTGACCCCGCAGACGCGCCGATATACAGTTTCCCCTGATTGATATGCTCCACGACGAGTTTGTCCGCGCCTGTGCGTTTCAGTTCCTGCAAAAGGAAAAACGTGTTTCCACCTTCTACAAAAAGATAATCGGCATTGGAAATTTTGCTTGCGATTTCCTCGTAAGGGGCAGTTGAAACCTCCAATTCGTCGATGATTAGCCCAAGTTTTGCCAATGCTTTTTTATCTGCACCGACAAAAAATGTCACCTTTTCGAGAATGCTCGCCGTTGGAATGAAAACGACTTTTTTACCCAAACATTCGTTGTTTGTAAAATCGGGCAACAAGTTCTGTACGCCCGCAAAATACGATGATAAAAACAGTTTTTTACTCATAATTTCTAATTTGTTTGAAGTTTGATTTTTTGCACGCAGCTAACGCAGATTTTTGTCCAACCAAAATTATCAACCCCTGCGGAATAAATAGCCAAAAGCCCGATAATGGAACAAAACACACCCCGATAATACTGAATATTAGCAAAAACCAACCAAGAAACTTTGGTGCAGGCTGCTGTTCGCGTTTGATATAATAATGCAAAACCTGTCCAAGAATCCAAAGTGCAATACCGCAAACAAAAAACCAAAATGCCATCCCAAGCCTGAAGTCGGCACCAATAGAATTAAAAACGCCATTGCGAACAATTTCCGCAAAAATGCCGGTTTTCAACATCATAGCTATCGCTAAGAGTGTGTGCAGAATTGCCGTTATAATCAACAAAATTCCGCTGTATTTCCACCAATTTTTTATATTCATTTCTATTGTGATATTTATTTTGTCACATAATTTGTAGCTCGTCCGCTTCCTTGTTTTTCAATCAGACCTTTGGTTTGTAACTCAGACAAAATGCGCTTAACAGTCGGATTGGGTATGAATAATTTTTTTGCAATTTCTCCGGATTTAATACCGGAATAATTCTGAATGATTGTTATGATTGATTTCTCTTTTGGCGAAAGTTGCGATACCGCCCCGCTTTGCTCCAATTTAATCATCAACTGCGATTGAATGTTTTTTAAGGCGTTCAGAAAAAACAATATCCAAACGGTAACGTCTTCATTCGGTCGCCCAGCCTGACAACTTCTAAGGGCTTGGTAATATTCTGTTTTCCGGCTCTCTATTTCGTGTTCAAAACTTACATACTGTATCCATTTATAGCCATTTTTCAATAATAATAAGGTTGAAATTAACCTGCTTAGCCGTCCGTTTCCGTCTTGAAATGGGTGAATGCTTAAAAATTCGTAAACAAAAACGGCACTTTTGATTAAACTTGGCACTTCGGTTTCTGCGTTGTACCAGTCAATCAGCCGTCTAATAGCATCTTCGGTTGCAAATCCTGCTTCTGCGGTTTGAAATATGATTTGCCGCGTTCCATCGGAAAAAGTTGCCTCAACAGCGTTATTGTGTGCTTTGAAGTTTCCTTTGTGCCACTCATCTTTGGTGCTGTATTTCATCAAGGTGTTGTGCAAACTTTTGATATTACTTTCCGTAACGGCAATATTATCAAACGATTCGGCAATCATATCCAATGTGTCGAAATAACCGACCACTTCCTGCGAATCTCTGTCCGTCAATTTGCTGATGTCGATTTTTTGCAGAAGAATATCAACTTCTTCATTGCTCATTTTGTTGCCTTCAATGCGATTGGAAGCACCTACGCTTCGGACGGTTGCAATGCTTTTCAGTTGTTTCAAACTCTGACCTTCTCGCCGCTCAATGGCAGTCCATTGGGAGTCAAACCTGTCTATTTCACTGATTAGATTAATCAATTTCCAATTGATAATCATCTTAAAATCATATACTTTATTTTCCATTATACTATTTCTTTTGATACGTTTCGAAACGCAAAGGTACGAAAATGATACGAAAGACAAATATTTGCATATTTTTTTATTTTAACCTTTTCTTGTACGCGATAATAGTTCTTCTTTGTCGCAATAATTGTGTTTTCATATTCATTATGATTTAGCGCGCAAATGCTTCGAACGCGTCTTTCACCGATGCAACAAAATTGATGGATTTCCGACTGTTGCTTTCTCTGATAAAATCTCGCAAACTCACGCTTGCTACATTTGAGAAGTCGCCGATAATAGCCACTTTCATTTTATAAGTGGTGAATTTTTGCAATATTTCACCTGCCAATCCTGTTTTAAGTTCAAAAAAGGTGCTATCCAAAACGCTCGCCGGTATTACGATGCCGATGCAATTGTGGTAGTAACAATCGCCTAAATAATCTATTGCGTCATCGACCGACTTTATTGGTTTTGAATTTTCCAAAATCTCGGCAACCTTTTGCTCGCCTTCAAACTCGTGAAATTGTATCATATTATTCTAAATTTATTTTCCAATATCCTGTTTTTCTGCTGCCTGTTCGGGCTATTATTCCCTTTTCCTTTAATTGGCTTAAATTGTTTTCTATCGTACGCACCGGTTTTAATAATTTCTGCGCCATTTCATAAGCTCTGATTTGCGGATTTTCCTTTATTAAAGAAAGAATTCCCTTTTGCGTTTCATTTAAACCACCATTTAAACCACCATTTAAACCACCATTTTGAGATTTTACAGGGTCATCATCGGTATATTGATACATCGCGTTTTCAATCACATCAAGCATAAAATCAATAAACGGACGGCAGTCTACGCCGTTTTTATGCGATTGTTGCAATGCTTCGTAATATTTCATCTGATTGTGATAAATCATTGTTTCCACAGGCATCCATTCAAAAACCGGATTCCACTTGTTAAGCACAAGCGTTTGCCACAGCCGTCCGATTCGCCCGTTGCCATCGCGAAACGGGTGGGTATGCTCAATCATAAAGTGCATTGCCGAGCTTTTGATAAGCGCGTGGGTGTCGGTCGTTTTGCCCCATTCGAGCAATTCGGCAATCAATGCCGGCACTTCCTTAAAATCTGCCCCCGAATGCAGTATTTCCCTGCGACTGTTGACTACCGCCACGCCAACCGTGCGAAATTGCCCCGATTCCTGCACGAGATTGTCGGTAATAAAACGGTGCGCTTTCAAAAAATCTTCCACGCTGTAAGGGTTTAAATCGGGGATTTGCTCGTAAGCGGCATAAGCGTTTTTCACTTCTTTTATGTCGTGCAGCGGCGCAAGAACCACCTTTCCGTTGAGCACATCAAAAACCTGCTGCGTAGTCAGTCGATTGCCCTCAATAGCGGTGGTAGAGCCAACGGACAGGATACGATTGGTTCTGCGCAGGTGCAACACATCTTTCGATTGTTCTTCCGACATTTTCACACGTTCCAAAAGGGCATAAATTTTGCCTATTTTCTCGTGCCAAAGCGGATTATATGTAAAAAAATCATTCATTATTATTACAACGCCGTACCTTTTCGAGGCACAAATAATTTATCCATATTCACACGTTCAAGTTTGAGCAAGTCGATTTTCCGCTGAATACCGCCGCCAAAACCCGTTAAACTGCCGCTTGTTCCGACTACGCGGTGACAAGGCACAACGATAGAAACAGGATTATGCCCGACTGCACCGCCAACTGCTTGCGCCGAAATCTTGGCTACACCGCGTTTTTGTGCAATTTTTGCGGCAATTTCGCCGTAAGTCGTTAACTGACCATAAGGGATGTGTTGGAGAATTTCCCATACTGCCATTCTAAATTCCGAACCATACATCTTAACCGGCAATTTGAAATTCGGCTCGCTGCCGCCGAAATAGCAATCGAGCCACTTTTTGGCTTTTTCAAAAACAGGAAGTTGTTTGTCCTCCGTTTTTGGGGACAGCGTATATCCGAAATACTTTTGCCCGTCAAACCACACTCCTGTCAAGGATTCGCCATCGCTTGCCAATGTAATCCCGCCGAGCGGAGAGTCATATTTGTTTGTAAATTGCATCTTTTTATTAATTTTTAGTCCCTTTTTATTCTTTCTTCTATTGTGTTGCAAAGGTACAATTATTTTTTGTTTTTGTAACCAAACCGTAACATTATCGTTTCAATACCGTAAATTCCTGTGCTTACTTTTGTGCCGTAATTTATTGCAATTAAATGAAACGATTGAGGCGAATTTTTGAACGTATTGTGGAGGCGATGCTTACCCTGAGCGGAAGCATCACTACCCTTGCTATTCTGTTGATTATCATCTTTTTATTCAAAGAAGGATTGGGCTTGTTCAACAATCCGGCAGTGGAAAAAGGCTATGCGCTTTGTGTCCATCCGACGAATCCGGTGGAGAAACTTAACCCGCAGCAAATCAAGCATATATTTGATTCCGAGATAACGAATTGGAAAGAGGTCGATGGTCGCGACGAGGAAATCATGATTTTTCGCCTCGATGAAATTTTTAGTATCTATTCCGACGAAGAATTGGGCGACGATTACGCTTTGCTTCCGCAGAAATTAGGCGAAATCATTGCCCAAAATCCCAATATCATCGCTTTCCTTCCCGAAAAATATCTGCCGGACGACAGGTCGTCGATGAAAGTCTTGCCTTCGGGAACGATTCATATTGCCGACTTTTTCGGCGGACAAGAGTGGCAGCCCACCGCCACGCCCGCTCCTCAATATGGCGCATTGCCGTTGGTGCTGGGCACGTTATGGGTCAGCCTTTTTGCCATTTTAATCGCTTTGCCGTTGGGATTGGGCGTGGCGGTTTACCTTTCGGAGTTGGCTGGCGACCGGACACGTAAAATCCTGAAACCCACCATCGAACTGCTGGCAGGTATTCCTTCGGTGGTATATGGTTTTTTCGGATTGGTGGTCGTTGTCCCGTTTATTCAAAAAACGCTTCAACTGCCCGTTGGCGAAACGGCTTTTGCAGGCAGTCTGATATTGGCTGTTATGGCGTTGCCGACCATCATCACGGTAGCCGAAGATGCCATGCGCAATACGCCGCGAACGATGCGGGAGGCGAGTCTGGCGTTGGGTGCAACGCCTTGGCAAACCATTTATAAGGTCATTCTTCCTTACTCCTCTTCGGGCATTGTCGCCGCGGTGGTGTTGGGCATCGGCAGGGCTATCGGCGAAACGATGGCGGTGCTTATGGTTACGGGAAATGCGGCGGTCATACCCCATTCGCTCTTTGAATCGGTACGCACCATTCCGGCAACGATTGCGGCGGAATTGGGCGAAACTCCGACAGGCGGCACGCACTATCAGGCACTGTTTTTGTTGGGTATCATTCTTTTTATTATGACAATGCTCATCAGCCTGTCGGCAGAATTTATATCCAAACGGCAACAAAAAGGAATTTAATTATGAACAAAAAAACAACACAAAAAATCGCTTTTTTCACCTTTCGGGTGCTGGGATTATTGGTAGTAGCCATTCTGTTGGGAATATTGGGATTTATCGTTTACAACGGCATCGGCGTTATCAGTTGGGAGTTTTTGACTTCGGCGCCCACCGAAGGGATGACTTCCGGCGGTATTTTTCCGGCGATTGTCGGCACGCTTTGGCTGGTTGCCGGCAGCATGGCATTTGCCTTCCCGTTTGGCGTGATGTCCGCCATCTATATGAACGAATATGCGGGCAACGGCTGGGTGGTGAAATTTATCCGCGTGATGACCAACAACTTGAGCGGCATCCCGTCGATTGTTTTCGGATTATTCGGTATGGCATTGTTTGTCAACACATTAAAGTTTGGCGATTCCATTCTCGCCGGCTCCCTAACATTAGGTTTACTCATCTTGCCGCTGATTATCCGCACAACGGAAGAAGCCCTCAAAGCCATTCCCGACTCCTATCGCACCGGCAGTTTGGCATTGGGAGCAAGCAAATTGCAAACCATTCGCCGCGTGGTGTTGCCAATGGCATTCCCCAACATCATCACCGGCTTGATACTTGCCATCGGCAGGGTTTCGGGCGAAACAGCCCCAATACTTTTCACCGTTGCCGCCTATTTCCTGCCCAAACTGCCCACCGGCATTTTCGACCAGGTGATGGCACTGCCCTACCATTTATATGTCATCGTAACAAGCGGAACAGACATAGAATCTTCGCGCCCAATTGCTTATGGAACGGCATTGGTATTGATTGCCATCGTGTTGATAATGAACCTATTAGCAACATGGTTAAGGAAGTTTTTTGGCAAGAAAGTGAAGACGGATTGAGGTTTTTTATAATCAGCCATAAGTACATAAAAAAGTATAGTTATGGCTGATTATAGAATTATAAATTGAATTATCTCACAAAAATTATCCCAATTAAGAACAACCGCCCGAAAGCACAATCTTTCGGACGGTTGAAAATTCCAATTGAAACCAAAAACAGGCTTAACCTTTAACCGTTAAGCCTGCTTTTTTCTAAATCACTGCTTAAAAATCCACTTCACATCACTTGGTATCGTGGTAGAAACTCCTTGATTATCCTCGTACGTAAAGAGTTTATTCCATCCTTTTTTCAAAGAACAATCATATATGGTAACATCACTTTCCACATAAACAAACTTAACAACACCCCCATTAGCGTTTTGATATCTAAAACTACCCAGACGGTTTCCACCGGCATCATATGCCTCAAGTCCTCCATTCCGTGGAGAAGCCAATTTGACTCCATCCTTCAATTGAAGCAATTCAGATGGTACTGGATTCAATAATTCAATAGTAAGAGTTCCATTCTCATACTTCGCACTTTTCGCTAAATTCCACTCTTCTTCTCCCCCTTTTACTGTTACTTCAGCAATCGCAATGCCGTCAGGGACACTCACTTCTGCCTGAATTTTACCGTCAAAAGCAGCCGTGTTGCCTCCATCATCAGGGTCGTCACTTGTTGTAACTGTGTAGTCAGCACTTGTAAACGTATCACCTGCTTTTGTTAAGGTGATAGAAGGCGTCCCATCAGAGAATGTCAGAGTGAGGGTCTGCCCATCAAAAGTGTAAGTGCCCGTCTTAATTCCATCACCACCGGCTCTAAGTTCCGGGGTAGTTTCGGCTCTAAACTCAGTAGCCGAGATAAATGTAATAGTTGTTGTACCACTGCCATTATTGGCAGTCAACTTCAAAGTGGTGTCCTTTAATGCAAAGCCGTCATCCTCTTTGTCGCAAGCCACAAACACCGCTGAAACAGCCATTGCTGCCAGCAAAAACACATTTTTGAACTTTTTCATTTTTTTTCTAATTTTTTTATTTAATACTATTTGTTTGTTTTTGTCCTTTCATCACCATACGTACATAAAAAAAGCGCAGACAAAACTCAATTTCTATCTGCTCACGAGACCTTCAACTGTCTATTCACCAAAATAATGAATGAGTAAAGTCCACGCCGACCGGCGTGAACGTTTCACTTTACTCTCTTGGCGAATTAGAAATTGTTGAAGTTTCGTGAGCCAAAATAAAAGAAAACGCTTTTTCCTATCTATAATGTGCGTATTACCGCATTTATGTCTTCATAATCTCCTATTATTTAAGATGTTATCACTCGTATTCGCTCATTCATTCAAGCAAATATCGTCTGATATTTGCTTATTCATTACTTCGAGCAAATATCGGCTGCAAAGGTAAAACTTCTTTTTGAATTGGCAAAACTGTTTTGCGGAAAAATTAAAATTTAGTGGCACGATTGTGGATAATCATAAAAATAAATGGTCTAATGTCAGTTCTTTTTGTATCAATCCTGCATATTTGTTTTGCTTGATTCCGAATGTTGTAAGCATCAGTAAATGAACGGATTTGCTTGTTTTAGATTCTTCTTTGAACGCAGAAATTTTGTTCTGCAAATTGTCTTCGTAAGTTTTGGTAATTGCAAAAATCCGGTCTGAAAATTTTATTTCCACAAGGTTGATAATTCCGTCTTTACGATTGATGAGCAAATCAATTTGTGCGGCAGGACTTGTTTTTGTGCTTCTCCACGCCGAAACAGCCGACTGAATGCCCGAAATGCCCAATGCGCGTTTTATTTCTGTGGTGTGAAGCAAGGCAAGCATCTCAAAAGCAAAGCCCGCCCAAGTGTTGTGTAAGGGCGTGCCAAGCGAATTTGCCCAAAAATGCTCGTCGTTGAACTCATTTTTTGTGATAAATTTGAAATAAAACAGTGTAAATGGGTCGATAAGTTGGTAAAGCACATCGCGTTTCTTTTTATTGAAATCGCTGTAGCGGCGAATGAAGTCGCAATATTCAAGGTTTTGCAGAATTTTTGTCAGCGTGCCGCCTCCCGAAATTTTAGCAACATTCTCTATTTCGCTGCGTGTCAGTCCTTTGCTTTTTTTACTCAACGCTTCCACCACTTTCACATACTCGTCCGATTTGCGAAAAAGGGCAGCATAAAGATTTTTAAACTCGTTTCGGAGTTCGCTCTTTGTATCAAAAAACAGATTGTCAATGTTTTGCGGCACACTCAACCCTTTTTTGATTTTACTCAAATAGAACGGAATGCCGCCCATAATCATATAATATTCAGCAATTTGTTTGCGGCTTACCGAAATTTTTTGCGCTTTAAAATATTTTTCACATTCGAGCAAGGTAAATGGTTTAAGAAAAATTGAGGTTGTCAAGCGGTTGTGCAGTCCGCCGTAATTGTTTATTAAGTTGCTGATAATCCACGAAGTAGCAGAGCCGCAAACAATCAGCACAATGTCTTTGCGAGCCGAAGCCCAAGCGTTCCAAAAGTGCTCAAAGGCAGTGAGAAAATCGGAGCGCGGCGTATCCATCCAAGGGATTTCGTCGAAAAACAGGATTTTGCGTTTTTCGGTTTTATGTTCCAAATAACCAGCAAGTTGCGTAAATGCTTCAAGCCAATTTTCGGCAACTTTGTGGTTTCCGCCCGACTGCTGATTGAGCGTCAGCGTGAAGTTGAGCAACTGACTTTTTGTTTTTGCATTCGCCAAGCCCGAAATTTCAAATGTGAATTTATCGGCAAACATCTCGCGAATAAGAAATGTTTTCCCCACGCGCCTTCTGCCATAAATCGCCATAAATTCCGATTTATCGGAAGAATATACTCCGCGCAAAATGCTCTTTTCCTGTTCTCTACCACTAATATTATTTTCCATAATGCAACAAATTATAAATCTATAATCAGCCACAAAGGTAAGAAATATATATGATATTTCAAAATATAAATCTATAATCAGCCGCAAAGGTATGAAATATATATGATATTTCAAATTATAAATCTATAATCAGCCATAAGTATATAAAAAAGTGTAGTTATGGCTGATTATAATCGTAACAATATCGTAACAAATCTGTTCCCGCATCGTAATATAATACACAGACCTTTGCAGAAACAAATTGATGATGATAGCAACACGAAACATCGACTTTTATTATGGCGATTTCCACGCTTTGAAAGATATCAGCATGGAAATGCAAGCGAATACGGTTACGGCACTTATCGGACCTTCCGGCTGCGGAAAATCCACTTTCCTGCGCCTTTTCAACCGGATGAACGATTTGATTGACAATACCCGCCTGACGGGCGAATGTTTGATTGACGGACAAAATATATATCATAAATCCGTTCAGGTGGATGAACTGCGGAAAAAAGTGGGGATGGTATTCCAAAAGCCCAATCCGTTTCCAAAATCCATTTTTGAGAATGTGGCTTACGGACTGCGGGTGAACGACATCAGCAACAAGTCGTTTATCACGCAACGGGTGGAAGAATCGCTGAAAGCCGCCGCCCTCTGGGACGAGGTGAAAGACAAACTGAAAAAATCGGCATTTGAACTCTCCGGCGGACAGCAGCAACGGCTTTGCATCGCCCGCGCATTGGCAAATTCGCCTTCCATTCTGTTGATGGACGAACCGGCTTCGGCGCTCGACCCGATTTCGACATCCAAAATAGAGGAGTTAATCTATTCACTCAAACAGGATTACACCATTGTCATCGTAACGCACAATATGCAGCAAGCCGCCCGTGTGAGCGACAAAACCGGTTTTTTTATGTTGGGTGAACTGATTGAATTTAATGATACGAAAAAAATGTTTTTGAGTCCGGAAAAGGAACAGACACAGAATTATATAACGGGGAGGTTTGGATAATATTAAATTTATGAAACATACAGAAAAGGAATTACAGGCACTCAAAGAAGAAGTGAACCAGATGTGGAAATTGGTGCTTTCGCAACTCGAAAAAGCCAAGCAGTCGTTTTTGAGCGGCGATGTGGAAATGGCGCGTGAAGTTGCCAGCCGCGAAAAACGGGTCGATGCTTTTGAGTTGAAAATCGACAGCGATTGCGAAAACTACATCGTCTTATACAGCCCTGTGGCGGTTGATTTGCGGTTGGTTTTGTCGCTAATCAAGATAAGCATCACGCTCGAACGCATCGGCGATTTTGCCGAAAGCATTGCCCGGCATGTCATAAGCGGTGAGTGTAGCCCGTTAGACCCGCAGTTGGTGGAAGATTTGCAGATGGAAAAAATGTTCGACATACTGATTGGTATGCTGTCCGACAGTTTCGTTGCCCTCGAGTCGGAAAACACCAAAATATCGGGGAAAATTTTGTCGAAAGACGACGAAATTGATGCACTCTATCACAATTCGTTGGATGTTTTGACGAACTATATGCAGCAAAATCCGGCTTTTATTCGCTGTGGATTAAAAACTTTCCTGCTGATTCGCAAACTCGAACGGATTGGCGACCATTGCAGCAATATTGTGGAAGAAATCGTTTTCTACGTCGATGCCAAAGTGTTGAAGCACTTTGAGAGTGGAGAATCAAGAATTTAAAGAACCGACAAATCAAGAAAAGAATGCGATGATTTTGGGAAGGAAAACGATGAGTCCGACAATGGCGGCGGCAATAGCCAGCAGGAATACCGCTCCGGCAGCAATATCTTTGACAAGTTTGATTTGCGGATGACGTTCCGGCGAAACAACATCTGCCAATATTTCAATGGAAGTGTTGATTGCTTCCGCCGCGAAAACAAGCCCGCTTACGACAACGATAATCATCCATTCGAATGCTGTAAGGCAAAAGAAAAAACCTGCCGCAACAACGCCGCAGAAGATTGCCAAATGTATCTGTGCGTTACGCTCTCGCGCAAACAAAATGCCTATCCCGCTGAACGCACAACAAAAACTTTTCAATAATCCGTTTTTCATTTTTCGATATGTTTAATAATCATTTTAGAAATTGCAAAGGTACTAAAAAATTGTCTGAACCGCGATTTTAGTAAGATTCTTAGGATTAACAAGATGAAAGGATTGGCAGGATTACAAAAAAATCCCGCCAATCCTCCATCCTGCTAATCTTGAAAATCTTATTAAAATCGTGGTTCAGACTACACGTCCACGCTACGCCGAACAGGGTGCATTAAACTTTTGTTGCTGCAAATATTCTTTTATTTGCGGCAACGTCATTTGGAAAATATCTTTTGATATTTTCTCTTTGATGGCTCTGAATGTTTTTACAGAATCAAACTCTTTCTCAATTGTTTTTACTTTAGTTTCCATATTCAATAACATCTTTAGGTGAACGAATTTCAAGGGCTGCATACCCCTGACGTATATTTATAGAATTATATCCTCTTATGCGATAAATATTTACAATATGCTTAAAATTCCAACTCACAAGAATATCTGCCTTGTGAATGGTTGCCAATGCAATGTGCACACAATCGTCAAAACTGGTCTCTCCTACAACTCTCTCCGCGGTATATTGACGAGCCAAAGCAAGACTCTCATCGGATATTACAACAAACTCTAAATTTTCTTTGGGCAGAGTGTTCATAAAATCTTTAACTCTTTGTGGTGCATTTTCAAGTTCTCCCACGGTTAAATCAGAATAAACACAAACAATCTCACCGGACTTTACTTTTTCAAAAAGTTGCTGAGAGACCACATCAAACTCGGCATCATAAACACCCCCAAAAACAGATGTATCAAAATAAAAACGCTGTTTCATCTAAATTTCATATTAACCACCCTGCAAAGGTACGAAAAAAATCTTGAACTATGAATGATTGTCTGAACCACGATTTTAATAAGATTTTGAGGATTAGCAGGATTCCAAAAAAAAAATCCCGCCAATCCTCCATCCTGCTAATCTTGAAAATCTTATTAAAATCGTGGTTCAGACTACTTCTTCACCACCTTCAAAGTCTCACCCCCTACGCGCAGCAGATAAATGCCGCTCGGCTCGCCCGACAAATCAACGCGGCTCTCACGGGTGCGGTGCAGCAACGCACCATTCAGATTATACACTTTCACCTCTGCACCGTTGGCATTGTCCACATACACCACGCCGGTGGTGGGGTTGGGATAAACGTGCAGTTTATCGGCATCAACTGTTTTTACGCTCGTAGCGGATTCGATGGGAAGTATTATGTCAAATGCGCTGCTCCAATCGCCATTGTTTTTATAGGCATGCAATGCTCTTTCAGGCACATACAGCGTATCGGTACTCACAGTAAAATTAGCCTCGTCTAATGTTGGCGGCGTAGCAGCAAGGCAAAATACGGAGGTAAGACCACTGTAGCCGCGAAAAGCACCCCTCCCAATGCTTGTCACGCTGTTAGGAATGGTAACAGAGGTAAGACCGATGCAAAAGGCAAAAGCCCCACTTCCAATGCTTGTCACGCTGTTAGGAATGGTAAAAGCACCTTGTTTTCCTCCTGAATAACAAACTAAAGCGGTCTTATTTTTGTTGTACACTACTCCCTCTACCGAACTATATTGTGCATTGGCAACATCTACATTGATAGCAGTAAGACCGCTGCAATCGAAAAAAGCAGATTCTCCAATGCTTGTCACGCTGCTAGGAATGGTAATGGAGGTAAGACCGCTACATTCGGCAAAAGCAGATTCTCCAATGCTTGTCACGCCGTCAGAAATGGTAACGGAGGTAAGACCGCGGCAACGGACAAAAGCACCATTTCCAATGCTTGTCACGCTGTTAGGAATGGTAATGGAGGTAAGACCGCTGCATTCGGCAAAAGCACCGCTTCCACTGACTGTCACGCTTTCAGGAGTAATATCGTAGGCAATACCTCCAATGCTTGTCACGCTGTTAGGAATGGTAACGGAGGTAAGACCGCTGCAACCCCCAAAAGCAGTCTCTCCAATGCTTGTAACACCCGTAGGAATGGTAAAAGCACCTTGTTTTCCTGCGGGATAAAACACTAAAGCGGTCTTATTTTTGTTGTACACTACTCCCTCTACCGAACTATATTGTGCATTGGCATCATCTACATTGATAGCAGTAAGACCACTGCAACCCCCAAAAGCATAATTTCCAATGCTTGTCACGCCGTCAGGAATGGTGAGGGAGGTAAGACCGCGGCAACCCCCAAAAGCATAATTTCCAATGCTTGTCATGTAGTCAGGAATGGTGACGGAGGTAAGACCGCGGCAATTGAAAAAAGCATAATTTCCAATGCTTGTAACGCCCTCTTTGATAACCAACGTTCTAATAGCATCGCGGAAAGCAGACCAGGGCACATCATCAGAACCATAATTCGCCATCGCCCCCCTGCCGCTAACGGTGCAGACACCATCATCGGTTAACACTACCGTGGTACTTCCCGAAGTCCACGAACCTGTTGCTGCATTAGCAGTACCCGTGCCCAGCAACATCGTCGCTGCAACACAAAAACCAAAAAAGTTTTTCTTTCTCATAATTGTTTTTTTTATTGTTTTATAAATTTTAAAATAATTCCTAATTTTTTGCACATGAAAAAAGCGGACTTAAATATCCGCTTTATGAGGTTGTGAGAATTACCCTATGTTCAAATAAGTTAAGCCCGCATCTCTGCGAGCGTTTTTATACTTATTCTTGAACATTTTTTGAAACTTCTCACATTTCATAAAGCAAGAATAGCCAAACGCTATTTTAAATATGTCCCTTCCAAACTTGCGCTTGAAATTGCGACAAAGGTAGCAACTATTTTTGAATTGACAAAATATTTTTGAAGATTTTTTTTAATTAGGGGACTTCTAAAAACTACTTTTTTCAAATTGATTTTTCAACAAAGCCGAAGTCCGTTAAAAACTTTGTCTAAAATCGGCGCAAAGTTACACTATCTTTTTGAAATCTGTTCTAAAAATCCAAATTTTTTCTATCTTTTTTTCTATCTATCTATCAGTATATTATACTTGTAAATTATTTTTTGGTATAGGCGCTTAGGTCGCCCTTGTTAATGTATTATATTTCAATCTTATAGGCTCATGAAAGACCAATCTTTTAATGGTCAAATCGAAGATTGACCCCATAAAAGCCCTTCTATTGAACCGAT
>BNTR01000059.1 GCA_025996755.1 Bacteroidia bacterium | reverse complement strand
TTTGGAGCCGGTTAGACCCGGCAGAAAATACCCGCGAATAAAGAAAGTCCGCAAAGTGAACGGAAAATATATCACGCTAACTAACTATAAAAGAGCAATATGAAGATTAACTTAATGACATTGGGCTTCAGCCTACGGTTAATAAAGTGCTGTCCTTGCAGGACAAGGAGTGCCACAGTAGTGTCCCGCAGGGACAGCACTTTATTAACCGTAGACTTTAGTCTACGGGGTTTTATGCTCAAAGAGTCGCCTTCGCGCTAAGGCTTCAAACTCGGTGCCCGCCTGCCCGTAATTGCAAAAGGGCTCGATACTTATGCCGCCGCGTGGGGTGAAAATGCCGGTTACTTCGATGTATTTGGGTTGCATCAGCGCGACCAAATCGTTGAGGATGATGTTCACGCAATCCTCGTGGAACGCGCCGTGGTTGCGAAAACTGAACAGATAGAGTTTCAAACTCTTGCTTTCCACCATTCGGACGGCGGGGATGTAGTCGATGCGGATGGTCGCAAAGTCGGGCTGCCCCGTGATGGGGCACAGGCTCGTGAACTCCGGACAGTGTAACTGCACCCAATAGTCGCGTTCGGGGTGCTTATTGTCGAATGTTTCCAGCACCTCCGGGGCGTAATCCTGCGCGTAAGTCGTCTTGTTTCCTAATGCTTTCATTGCTTTTGTTTTTTTGCGGTGCAAAGATACGCAATTATTTTGGTTGGAGCATTCAACAATGGTGCGCTGAAGTTGTGAAAAAAATTGTAACTTTGCAAGAAATTTTGTGATATGTCAAAAAAAATAAAAGTATTGATTTTTATTCTTTTAGTGCTACCATTAGTGGATGTGCTTTACTCTTGTTGTGGTTGCGGTGATGTAAAAATTGCTCATTTGAATTATTTGTACAAGTCATTTTCTTTGAAAAACTTGGATAATGGTGGCGAAAGTGCGGTTGTATCCGATTTGGAACAAATCAATAAAAATGTTTATGGTATTCGTGTGTTTTTGCAAGTCGAAAAAATCGCCCCTAAGAAGAGCGGCAGTTCGACCCGTTTGGGCTTCATATCGCCCGCATACGCAACCATTTGTTTTGAATGTCCGGAGGAAATTTTCTCGCCCAGAGATAGCGTAACATCCGTTAAGGTGTTTACATTGAATGACTTTGATGAAGAAAAAAGTAAAAATTCGGATATTTCCGAGTATTTTAAAGTTGCGCATTCTTTCTCAAGCATTGATGACTATGAGAGATATCTAAATTTAGAATATGACTATATGCCTGTTGATTATACCATTCGATTTGATTTTCTTTTAATGAAAGCCCCGCAGGGCACACGCGAAAAGCATAAATTTAAAGTGCAGATTGCATTGTCCGATGGAAGAATTTTGGAGCAGGAAACCACTGAAATAGAATTGATATGATGAAGAAACAATTTGTTATACTGTTAATTCTAATAATTTCCGCCTCAAAGTTATGCGGACAGGAAACAGCGGCATATAAATCTTTTATACAAATAAGACCGATGGCTGGATATAATATGCCAATGACAAAACTTTTTCAAAATAATACTGCGGATTATTTACTTGAGTTTGAAGATAAAACCTCGCGCTATTGGCAAATACTGTCATTCTCCTGTTTCCCCGGAAAACATTGGGGATATGATTTTAATGTTCAGTCTGTGGAGATGTCTGAGGATACAAAGAGACGAAGTGAAAAATTTGAGTCAGCCCTTCTGTCCGAATATGGTGATAAACATTATGTTAAGCCGTCTTTTCCTTATTCCGCTACTTATAACCATTATCAAGCTAGTTCTTACACAAATAATTACCGCGTTTTTGCCGGATTGATTTATCGCGTAGAATCCGAGAAGTTTTATGTGTATCCTAAATTTTCAATAGGGATGAGTCCTTTTTCCCGATATTGGGGGAGAGCCGATTTAAAAGAAAAAAACAGCCACAATGAATATGAATTATACTATTCGCCGGGGGAGTTTCTGTATGAAAACGACGACGATATTACTCAATATAATTTTACCGTTGCCCCTTCGGTGTCTTTTGGCTACAAATTGACAAAAAAGATTTATCTCAATATGGACGTATTGGCATCCTATTACAGACCGGATTTTGTATTTGAAAAAAGATTCACGAATTTGGTTACCAAAGAAACCACCACAGAACTGATTGCTTACAAGAAAAATATGTTTAATATCAGTTTGGGAATAGGTCTGATATGGGTGGTATTGTAATCGCAAGTGTAGACTGAGAGCGGAGGAACGGCGGCGGGTGCTTTCGGAGAACACTATGGCTGTAAAACTGAAAAAGAGTGCTACGGCGAACCGGGGCAAATTTTTGAAAATAATTGCCAAAAACGTTTGGTAATTCAAAAATTTGCATTACCTTTGCAGTGTGAAACAATTTAAAACAAACAAAAATATGGAAGCAACAGTAAAAAAACGTTCAAAGAAAGTGTCTGCAATGGATGCAGCCATTCAAAAGCTGATAAAAGAGGGAAAGCCATTATCGGCAACAGCCAAGTATTGGCTAACAGAAGACCCTAATGATTGGAAAATAATTGACATGAGGGCAGTATTGCGATGAGATATTATATAGATACCAATGTTCTGATTTTTGTTTTATCGAAAACCAGAGATGACATAAGTTCAAAAGTAGCCGATATTTTAGATGATTTTGCCAATACAATTTATGTTAGTTCAGTGGCTATCAAAGAATTGCTATTCACAAAGATATGAACGACCACGCCATCATCGCGCAAGCCATGTCCGACAAAATCGCGCTGATTTCGTCCGACAAAGAATTTTCAAACTACACGGCGCAAGGTTTGAATTTTGTTTTCAATAAAAGATAGCCCTCTCTGTTCGGCGCAGGCGCAGTTATCAAAAAAAATCGTACCTTTGTGAAAATTTTTTGTGAAACAAGATTATGAGCGTCATTGATTTATTGAACAAAAAGGGGACTACGGCGTTTTCGTTTGAGATTTTGCCGCCGTTGAAGGGGAATAATTTTTCGAAGGTGTGTGCGATTATTGATAAATTGAGGGAATTTGACCCGAAGTATATCAATATCACCACCCATCACAGCGAAAATGTCTATAAGGAGAATGCCGACGGCTCGCTGACGCGGCTGAATGTGCGCAAACGCCCCGGCACTGTGGCGATTGCTTCCGCCATTCAGAGCAAATATCACCTTCCGGCTGTGCCTCACGTGGTCTGTAAGGGTTTTACTAAGGAGGAAACGGAATATGCGCTGATTGATTTGCAATACCTCGGCGTGACGGAATTGCTGTTGCTGCGCGGAGATGCCAACAAGTTGGAACCCAAGCAATTGAATGACGGAAAATCGCATGAGCACGCCAGCGATTTAATCCAACAAGTCGTGGATTTCAATGCGGGGCGCGATGTGGACGGCAATGCGTTTGACCGACCCGAAACGCCCTTTTCGTTTGGCGTGGCGTGCTACCCCGAAAAGCACGAGGAGGCACCCAATATGGAGTCGGACATCGCGTTTTTGAAGCAGAAAATCGCGTTGGGAGCGGAATATGCCGTAACGCAGATGTTTTTTGACAATCAAAAATACTTCGATTTCGTTGCCCGCGTCCGTCGGGAGGGCATCACGGTGCCGATTATTCCGGGTATCAAGCCGATTGTGCTGCTGAGCCAACTGACGGTGTTGCCCAAAATTTTTCGCTCCGACCTGCCGTCGGACTTGGTGAGTGCGCTAACGCGCTGTAAGACAGACGATGACGCGAAGCAAGTGGGCGTGGAATGGAGCATCGCGCAATGCCGGGAATTGCTCAAAGCGGGCGTGCCGAGCCTGCATTTTTATACGCTGATGGCAACGGAGAGTGTGAGGCAGATTGCAAAGGCGATATATTAGCGGCGGGTGGAAAAGTCAGGGGTGTGTATAATCGCCATCGTGCTGCTCGCCGCCTGTTCGCACAGGGACACCGCGGCGGTGGATGTGAGCGGGATAGATTTTGCCGAGGGCGATTTGGTTTTCCGGCGCGGGGCGGGTGCCAAATCCAATGCCGTGCTCGCTGCCGATACGGCGGGGATTTATAGCCATTCGGGGATTGTGGTTCGGCAGGATTCGGCTTTTATGGTGGTGCACGTGACAGCGGGCGAGCGCGCGGCGGGCGAAACGGACGACCGTATTAAGATGGAAACGCCGGAGCGGTTTTTTGCGACAGACCGGGCAGAGCACGGGGCGGTGTATCGGCTACGCGATTCGGTGGATGTGCATTCGGCGGCGGCTCGGCAGGCGGTGAGGTTGTGGAACAAAGGGGTGCTTTTCGACCACGATTATCTGCTGGACGATTCGACGAAGATGTATTGCACCGAACTTGTTTGGCAGGCTTATCTGCTTGCAGGAAAGGATATTACGAATGGGCGACGGAGCGAGATGCGGAATGTCCCGATGTTTTCGGGCGTTTATATTTTGCCGTCGGATATTTACACGAATGAGACGTTTTCAGTTATTTATAAATTTTAAAATTAAGAATTGTATGAAAAAAGTGATGAATTTAGTGGTTGCCGCCCTTGCGATGATTGCGGTGAGCAGTTGCGCCGAAGGCGGCAGCAACTCCCCTGCCGACATCGAAAAGAGCATCTACAGCCAGTTTCAGAAAGGAAATTTTGAAATGGGGATGGAACTCTATTTCGACAACATCGAAAAAGACGATGCCTCCAATTCGGATGCTTCGAGCGACGAGCGGCAACAGGCGGTCAAGGAATTTGCCCAAAAAACCAAACAAACGGTGGAAGCAAAGGGCGGCATCAAAGATTTTGAGGTGTTGGAAGAAGCCATCGCTGAAGACGGCGAAACCGCAATGGTGCATATCAAAATCACCTACGGCGATGGCTCCGAGCAGCCTGAAAGCCGCAGATATGTGAAGAAAGACGGGCAGTGGAAAATCGTTTTTGGTAAATAACCCCCGCTTATTTGCGCACGATGACGAGCAATATCAAAGGTCGATTGATGGATTTCGGTACGCCCAAAGTGATGGGGATACTGAATGTTACGCCGGATTCTTTTTTCCCGAGCAGTCGCAAGCAGTCAGAAAGGGAAATTGCGCAGCGGGTGGCGCAAATTGTGGAGGAGGGTGCCGACATCATTGATGTTGGCGGCTATTCGTCGCGCCCCAATGCGGCATTTGTGAGCGAGGAAGAGGAGATGCAACGGCTGCGTTTTGGGTTGGAAATCCTGTTTAGGGAGGCTCCAGAGGCTGTTGTTTCGGTCGATACGTTCCGCGCCAAGGTGGCACGCGAGAGTGTCGAAAAATTCGGTGCGGCGATTATCAACGACATTGCGGCGGGCACGCTGGACGCGAAAATGTTTGACACGGTGGCTGATTTGCAGGTGCCGTATTGCATAATGCACATTCAGGGGTCGCCTCAAACGATGATGGAACATACCCACTATGAGCGATTGATGCCCGATATTTTGCGCTATTTTGCGCAAAAAGTGAGTATTCTCAATCAAAAAGGGATAAACGACATTTGGATTGACCCCGGCTTCGGGTTTAGCAAAACGACGGCGCAGAACTACGAAGTGCTGAAGCATTTGGAGCAGTTTCAAGTGTTCGAAATGCCCGTCCTGGTCGGTTTTTCGCGCAAAACAATGATTAGAGAGGTGCTGAACGTGTCGCCGGAAGAGGCACTGAATGGGACAACGGCACTTAATATGTTTGCTCTGACGCATGGTGCGCACATTATTCGGGTGCACGATGTGCGGGAGGCGGTGCAAACTGTTCACCTTTTTAATAAATTATAATAATTTTTGCAAATTGCATTTATTGGGACAGAACGGGCGACTCGAAGCCTAATTTTTTCAATCCTGCCTGCACGTCGGGATGGCTCATAAATAATTTCCACAACAGCCCGGAGCGGTGATTTTCGAGCATAACGGCAGTCGGTCCCTGGTCAATCGCCAAATAGCGCGGCTGATACCAACTGTCTGTTTCACTGAAAGCGTCATAAAAACCGTATTTTCCCCACACCGCATTCCCCTTGTTGTAAAGATACCTTATCACCTCCATTGATTCCTGCGGCGTATAAACAATCGACGACAGGGCTGCGGTTGGCGATATTACTCCTCTGTCATTCGTTTCATTCGGCGCGTGCGCGGCATAGCCTTTCACGGAATAACTTGCGGTTAAGCCCCAACAATCAGTTCCATATCCGGCATACTGTTTCGGGTTGCGGATACAATAGGCTCGATTGATTAAGGTGTAATTTTTCATTTCCTGAAAATAATCGGCATACCGGTCTTTCAAGCCATTGGGGTCTAATCCTAAAAACGAATAATGCGCCCAAAACAACGGACCGGCTAATGTGCCCTGATAGCGCATATTCAGGTCGAAGTCCTCTACCGTATGAGGCGAAACAATCGCGCCATTTTCCGCCCACCCCTGATGATAGGTTTCCGCCGAAATCGTATGCGTCGGCGATGCAGCCGCCAAAACATACATAATCAGACATTCGTTGTATCCTCTGACCGGAAAGTTCATGACCCATTCGTATTCGGGACTCCAATGCCAATAAAGCACCTTTTCGCCGTGTTGATACCAGTCCCATTCCACCCGCTTCCATAGCCGGTCGATGCGGGCGGCTACGTTTTTCTCTCTCTCCGAGCCGTTGAGGTAATATTGGTGCGCCGCCAACAGACCTTGAAAGAGGAAGGCTGTTTCGACCAAATCGCCGCCATTGTCTTTCTGTCCGAACGGCTTGACTTTTCCGGTCGGTCCATACCACCAATGCGGGAACGCACCATGAAACGAATCCGCATTTTCTAAAAATGTCAGTATCTTTTCAAAACGCTCAAGCCCCTGCTCCTTTGTGATATATTGGCGTTCGATACCGGCAAGGATAGCCAAAATACCGAAACCGCTTCCGCCTGAGGTTACTACATCCTGGTCGTGTTCGGGATAATCGCCATCTATGTGGATGCGTTCGCACGCCAAACCGCTGACCGGCTCGGCTCCATCCCAAAAATAGTTGAACGTCCGGCGTTCCACCAAATCCAACAGTTCTTCATCCGTTATGCCCGCAGACTTTTCTGCATTATTAGGCGCGTTTTTAGAACATCCGACTGTCAACAAAGATAGACACAAGAATAAACACAAGAATAAACAATAACTACTGATTGATTTCATATTTTTCATTTTAAAGTGAATACTACTGATTTAACCTGCGCACTGTTTCCGCCAATCATCAATTCAAACTCGCCCGGCTCGCAGACATAATTCAAATCGTAATCATAGAATTTCAATGTTTCGGGAGTGATGGCAAATTGCACTTTCTTAGATTCGCCCGCTTTCAGAAAAATTTTCTCAAAGCCTTTTAGTTCTTTTACCGGACGGGTAATGCTGCCCACTTTGTCGCGGATATAGAGTTGGACGACTTCTGCACCCGCCGTTTTTCCGGTATTGGAAACGGTCACGGCGGCGGTCAATGTGCCGTTTTCGGGAAGCGTATTTGAACTGATTTGTATATCGCTGTAAGCAAAAGTGGTATAGCTCAAGCCATAGCCGAAGGGATAAAGCGGGTCGTTGCCCACATCCAAATAGTTGCTCCGAAACTTTTGAAACCATTGTCCTTCCGGCAGCGGGCGACCGGTATTTTTGTGATTGTAGTACAACGGTATTTGTCCCACATTGCGTGGAAAACTCGTGGTCAGTTTGCCGCTCGGATTCACATCGCCGAACAATACATCGCCAATAGCCAACGCAGCCTCGCTTCCGCCAAACCAAACGTTCAGGATAGCCGGAACATGTTCATTTTCCCAAGTCAGCGTCAACGGGCGACCGGTGAAGAGCACCAAGACCACCGGTTTGCCGGTTGCCATCAATGCTTGCAAGAGTTGTTGCTGTACATCGGGGATGCCTATTTCGGAGCGACTGCTTGATTCGCCGCTAAATTCCGATGACTCGCCTAAGGCTGCAACAATCACATCGGCTTGTCGGGCAATCTGCAAGGCTTCATTGAGAAGTTCTTCATTTGTCCGGTTGTCGCGTCCCAATGAACGGTTAAACATCGTTGCCCGCTTTTCCAAGTCCGCATCATTCGTCAGATTGCTTCCTTTGGCATAAAGAATTTTTGTTTGCTTGCCGGCAACTGTTTGCAGTCCGGCGAGCAAGGTTTGCGGACGTTCCAAGTCGGTTGCCACGCTCCATGTTCCGGGCATGTTGGTGCCGGTATTTGCTAACGGACCCACTACGGCAATCGTGCCTTTCCGTTGGAGTGGCAGTTGCCGGTTGTCGTTTTTCAACAGGACGAAACTTTCGGATGCTATTTTCCGTGCAATGGCTCGGTTTTCGGCAGTATAAACCTCTTTCTTTGCTCTTTCCAAACTGCAATATTTATACGGGTCTTGAAACAGACCCAATTTATATTTGGCTTCCAAAATCCGGCGGCAGGCTTGGTCAATAACTGCTTCCGTAATGTGTCCTTCGCTTAACGACTTCTTGAGCGTAGAGAGAAAACCTTCGCCTACCATATCCATGTCGATTCCGGCTTTCAGTGCCCGTGCCGAAACGGTTTGCAAATCGCCGATACCGTGGTCGACCATTTCGTTGATGCCGGTATAATCGGTTACTACAAACCCGCCAAATCCCCATTGCTTGCGCAACACATCGTCTAACAGCCACCGGTTGGCGGTAGCAGGCACGCCATCGACTTCGTTAAACGATGCCATGACCGAGCCTACGCCTGCTTCTACGGCGGCTTGGTAGGGATAGAGATATTCGTTGAACATCCGGTTGCGGCTCATATCCACCGTATTATAATCGCGTCCGGCTTCGGCAGCCCCATAGAGCGCATAATGTTTTACACAAGCCATAATCTGCTCGTTGGAAGTAAACGCCTTTTCTCCAACGCCCTGATACCCTCTGACCATGGCTTTGGCTATTTGTCCGCCCAAATAGGGGTCTTCGCCGCTGCCTTCGGAAATTCGTCCCCAGCGCGGGTCGCGGGCAATGTCCACCATCGGGCTGAATGTCCAGCAAATACCGTCGGCACTTGCTTCTTTGGCGGCAATGCGAGCCGACTGCTCAATGGCAGTCATATCCCACGTACAGGATAGTCCCAAAGGAATAGGGAAAACCGTTTCATAACCGTGTATCACATCCATACCGAACAGCAAGGGTATTTTCAAGCGGCTTTCTTCCACGGCAATACGCTGTACTTCCCGTATCTTTTCCACGCCCTTGATATTGAATAACCCGCCCACTAAACCGGCTTTGATATTACCGGCTACGTTGCTGCTTTGCGCCTGTCCGGTGGTGATGTCGCCCGAACCGGGCAAATTGAGCTGACCGATTTTCTCTTCCAAAGTCATTCGATTCATCAACTGACTGATGAAAGCATTCATTTCCTTTTCGCCGGTTTGCGCATTTGCCGTCGATGCAAGGCAGACCATAAGAATAATTCCAATTTGTTTTCTCATCTTATTTTATCTAACGCAATTCCGTAATAATTATTGCGCATCCATCAATGTGCGCACTTCCTCTTGGGTCAGTGCCTTGTTGAACAATCGCAATTCATCGTATAAACTGTTGTCCGAAAGGTGATTCCATACGGTGAACGTGGGTGCGCCGGAGCCAATGGAAATCCAGCTGCAGTTTGCCCAACTGACACCGGAGAATGCTCCCCGGCTCACCTCTTCGCCATTGAGATAGATTACGCCTTCGGTCGTTGAAATCGTGAAAGCGATGTGCGTCCAATCGGCTGTTGAAGCGATTGCCGCTGTTGCGCCGCCGTCAAACCATGTATCGGCACTTCCGTTGCCGGCATTTAATTTGATGGTTTGGCTCGTCGCACTGCCTTCGCGGAACAGGCGGATGCCGTCTTTGCGGTCGGCATCGCCATCAATGGTTGGGCTGATAGTCAGCAGCCCTGCACGGTCGGGCGAGGTGTTGAGTTTGTACCAGAATGCGGCACTAAATTCGCTTCCCAAGGCGGGAACAATATCCGCTGTTTTGAAAGTCAGGTAACTGTCCGACGCGCCGGCGTAGGCTTTGCCGATTTTCCCGTCGGCAAACGCACCCGAACCGGTTTTTCCGGCTTCCCGAATACTTACCAAATCCAGATAATCGCCATCGAACGACATATAAAACATTTCGCCGTAGAGCGGTTTGTAAGGTGCTGTTTTTGAGAAATTAGCGGTAGCCGATGCGGTTTTTCCACTTAAATCGGTGGCTTCCACTTTGATGGTATGGTCGCCGTTGGTCAATTGGTCGTACACAAACGATTCGACCGTGTGGCGATAGTCCTTGAAATCGCTGTATTCCTTCAACTTGGCATTGTCGAGATACAACACCACTTTGCCGATTTCTATATCATCCTTCACATCCAATTCGATTTTCACCGAAGTGATGTCTTCTCTTACACGTATTTGTGCTCCTTCGCCCGGATAGCGGATACTCACTACGGGTGCTGTTTCGTCTCGCCCCGGAGCCACTTTTGAAACAGGGTCGATTCCTTCTTCGCAGGCACAGGCAAAAATCGCCAGGGTGCCTAATACTATATGCTTTTTCATATTCATTTTTTTTTATTTGTTTCTGTTTTTTAATGCGGGCAACATATCCACCTGTGTTTGCGGGTAGGGCAAATAGATTTTAGAGGCATCAAATGTCCGTCCGTCGTAACTCAACTCGCTGTATTTTTCGAGCCGTATCAAGTCGTAGAAGCGGGTGCCCCATTCCATGGCTAACTCGGCAAATTTTTCGTCCATCACTTGGGCATTGGTCACGTTGGTCAGAACAGGCAAGCCTGCGCGGTCGCGAACTAATTTCACGGCGGCATCGGCAGTCATTGCCGTGCTTGTTGCTCCTTGTGTCAATGCTTCGGCATGCATCAACAGGATTTCGGCATAACGGATGCAGATGAAATTCTTGTTGGTGCCATAATCCGTGCGCCCCGGTGTCAACTGGTCGGAAGGCAAATAATGCTTTCCGCTGGCAAACAAAGCGCGTGTGTAATCGTTGATAACGTCGCCCGAAGGCGTAGTGTTGGAAACCCAAGCCGGAAGAACGGTGAACTCTGCATCTTTCTTGATTTCGTCGATTCCGCGGTTGGTAAACAAAACGCTTGTTTCCAAACGGACACGTTCGCCGCGTTTCAACATAAATTTGATGTACTTCAAACTGGGTTCGTAAAATCCCCAGCCACCACCTGCACCGGCTACTTTAGGTGTCCAACCATCCGGACCGAAGAAACCGAACAAATAAGTGCTTTTATCGCCGGCACCTGTTCCGTAATCGGAAAATTGCCATTCCAAAAGATTTTCACGATTCAATTTTCCTGTTTGGATATTGCAAAACAAATCGTAGAAATTGGGTTCCAAAGCGAACTTGCCGGAAGCAATAATTTGGGATGTTACATCAGCCACCGTTTGATAGTTTTTCAAATCCAAATTCACTAATGCTTTGATAGCCAAAGCCGTATATTTGGTTACACAGCCCCGGAGGTCGCTTCTGTCTCTCGGATTGGCATCCGGAAGATTGGGAATGGCTTCGTCCATCAAATCGGAAATTTTTTGCAGCATTTCGTTTTTCGGTGTAATTTCGGCTTGCAACATCACAGCGGGGTCGCTGCTTATGGGCCAGAAAATATCGCCCCACGTGCGCGTCAGGTTATGCAAAAGAAAGGCACGCATCACCTTCGTTTCGGCAATGTACTGGTCGGCTAATGTGCCGCTGGCTCCGGCTTCGCGATATTTATTGATTTCGTCTTCCGCCGAAAGCGTGAAATAAACATCTTTGTAGCCTTCCTTCCAAATGGAGTTGTATATCCAGGAATCTTTGTTGTAGCGGAAATAGTCGGTTTCCGTAAAATCGGGCTGGTCGCCCAATCCGCCGGAATTGACATCATCGCCCCGCAGAGAGATGAGCGGGAAATATTCCCATCCGCGGTTGTAAAATTCGGCATAAGCACCAATAAGTGGCGAAATCATATTTTCGCTGAGCTTGTAGTTGGTGGCTTCCGTGTAGGACACATTTTCTGCCGGTTCGTTCAACAAATCGTTGCAGGCTGTTGCGGCAAAGCCGGTCAGCAATAACAGTGAAAAATATCTCAGTTTCATAATCATTTATTTTTTTAGAATTTAACATTTAAACCAATGGTGTAAATAGCCGGCACAGGATAGGTCTGCGAATCGATTCCGTTGGGAATTTCCGGATTGAAACCATTATATTTGAATAACGTAAGCGGTTTTTCCGCTGTAAGCGAAATGCGCATTTGCGGTAAAGTAACACCTCCCAGTTTTTTATTGAAAATATTGTAAGCCAAAGTAATATTTTGAATACGGAAAAAGGAACCGTCTTCCACAAAATAATCGCTCATTTTCTGATTCCAACCTCGGCGCAAGCCCGCTGCCGATGGATAGCGATTGGAAGTGCCTTCTCCGTGCCAGCGATTGACCGCTACATCCGCGTCCATATTGGTATCGTTTGTCCAAATGTATTCGCCCCGTTTGCGGTTCAGGATTTTATTGCCGCTTTGTCCAACTATATTCGCGGATAATTCGATGTTTTTGTAATCCACGCCCAAATTGGCTCCATACATAAATGTCGGGAAATACGAGCCTAAAAGCACGCGGTCGTCACCATCTAATTTTCCATCATCAATGGTGTTTTGAAATTTGAGGTCGCCCGGAACTAAACCATTAGCCACCGCGATGGGGTCGGCTTCGATTTCCGCTTGATTTTGATATACGCCGGTCACTTTATAGCCGTAGAACGACAAGAGAGGCTGTCCGACATACGAGCGTTGGCGAAATTCTTCTGTTCCGCCGTCCACATATTCCTGTCCGTAAAGGTCGCGCACTTCATTTTTCAGCGTAGCCAAATTGACACCGACAGTGTATTTCCAATCAGAGCCGATTTTATCGTTCCAGTTCAAAGCCAGTTCAAAACCGGAATTGCGGATAACGCCTACATTGCGGGTTACTTTCTTATCGACAAACGGAATGGTTACCTCCACGGCGGCATTTTTCGTGTCGCGGATATAGTAGTCGGCTTCAACACCCAAGCGGTTTTGAAGCAACATTGCCGAAAGACCGATATTGGTTTCTTCCGTCAATTCCCATTTCAAATAGGAGAAAGCATCGACGGAGGTTGTTCCCGAATGGCGAATATCGTTGATTGCCACGAAAATAACATCGGTGCTCATCGAGCCGTTGCTTGCAGGAATGTTTTCATTGCCTAACTGTCCCCAACTGGCGCGAAGTTTCAGGTAGTTCATTTCCGGCAGGTTTTGCATGAAGTTTTCTTCCGAAACCACCCAGCCTGCACCGACCGATGGGAAATAGCCCCATTTTTCCTGATATTTGGAACTGCCGTCTGCACGCAAAGTGCCATACAGCAAATAGCGGTGTTTGAAGTTGTAAGCCAAACGGCTGAAATACGACATTGTATATTGTTGGTCGCCTTTGCCTTCCAATTTATCCTTCGCCGTCAATCGTTCGCCGGCTTGGTCGATATACCACGATTCGGAGGTGCCATAAGGGAAATCCAAGCCGGTAACTTTCAAAAGTTGGTGGGAATAATTCCGGTACGAACTTCCGAGCATGGCGGTCAGATTGTGGTTTTCGCTGAACGTATCGTTATAAGTCAATACATTATCCCAAGCCACATCGTTGTAGGTTTTCATCGTCTTGGTCAGGCTGGCATCGTTCACCAACCGGCGCAAACCATCGCCATAATCGTAAGGCAACAACACATGACGTTCATCCAAACTTTGATAGGCATCATTGTAACTTGTTTTGACGGAGAGTTTTTTCGGAATCAAATCAATTTGCGCATAAAAACTTGCCATCAGTTTCTTAATCAAATCTTTCTTATCCGAATTGCGAAGCACCGGCAGTGGGTTTTGTCCGGAGCGGAAGCCTAAATCCTTGGCATTGGCATAGCGAAAATCGGCTGTCGGGTCGGAATTGTCCGTTACCGGCAAAATAGGCACCGCATAATACGCCTGATTCCAAGCCACAAACTCTTCCGGATGCTTGGTTGCCTGACTCCAAATCAAATTTCCGCCAACGGTCAGCCAGTCGGTCGCTTTGAAATCTATTTTGGAACGCAGGTTGAAACGGTCGTAATCGTTTTTCATATCCATAATTCCCTGCTGGGAAAAATAGTTGGTTCCAACAGAATAGGAAACATTCGATGTCCCGCCCGAAATGCTCACGCCATAATCCTGTATGGGAGCAACGCGCAAGATTTCGTTATACCAGTCGGTATTGGGAACGGGCACATTGGGATTTTCGCGACTTCTGCCGTAACGTTGCATGGCGGCTTCAATAAATGCGGCATCGCGCGCTTCGCCCGATTCCAAAGCCATAGTAGTAAACTGCTCTGAATTAGCCATTTTCAATATATTCTGCGCCCGTTGCACGCCGTAATAACCATTGAACACGACTTCGGTTTTTTTGTCGAAGCCGCCCCCTTTCGTTTCTATCAGGATAACGCCATTGGCGGCTTTCACACCATAAATAGCGGCTGCCGAAGCATCTTTCAAAACGCTTACGGTGGCAATATCGGCAGAATTGAGGAAGTCGATATTGTTGTAAAAAATTCCGTCCACCACATACAAAGGGGCATCGTTAGTCGAAAGTTTCCCATCGGCTTCTGCTTTCGGATACGAGCCGATACCGCGCAGGCGAACAGTCGGTGCTTCGCCCGGACCGCCACTGCTTACCACCTGCAATCCGGCGACTTTGCCCTGCAAGGCATTCATAGCCGCTCCGGTGGGCGTTTTCATGATTTCATCGGCTTTGACCGTTACAATGGAAGAGGTCAAATCCTTCACCTTTTGCGAGCCGTAGCCAACGACCACCACTTCGTTCAGCGTCTTAGTGTCTTCACTGAGGGTGATGTTGATTGTTGTTTGCCCGTTTACGGGCACCTCCTGGGTTGCGTAACCCAAATACGCCACCTCGATGGTGGCATTCGGCGATACTCTGAGCGAGTATTTTCCGTCCATGTCGGTGGCGACACCGTTGCCCGGATTGCCTTTTTCTACTACACCGGCACCGATGACCG
>BNTR01000058.1 GCA_025996755.1 Bacteroidia bacterium | reverse complement strand
AGTCGCTGTTGGGTGAATTTATATTATATGTTTGATTTGTTGCACCGGAGATATCAGTCCAACTTCCGTCGTTTCCGGAGGGGCTTGTTTGCCACTGCCAAGCATAATTTGTACCTGTCGCGGGAAGAACCTCTCCGTAATTCGCCTGAATATCATTCCATTGAGTCAGAGGGTTTCCAGGGTATTGGGGATTAATAGTAACCGCGCCGCGGAGGGGTGCCTTGTCTATTTTCACGGAAGCTCTTTTTGGATTAACATCCCCCCATATACCTGCGACGACTCGAATATCCTTGTTGGAGTCTTCGTCGCGCACGGTGTATGCACTCGTCGTTTCGCCTGAAATACTTGTCCAATTCACGCCGCCGTCAGAACTAAACTGCCATTGGTATGCAAGAATGCCGGCGACTTGCACTGCCGGTGGGTCCAGATTGCTGATGTCTACCGTCAGGATTTCGCCTATTGCATGCGTGCCTTCAATGAGGAGCTGTCCTCTGATACTTATTGCGTTAACGTGCACCTGAGCACTGGGAGACAGTGTGCCTGAGTAGTCGTTATCGCCATTTGCTGTTACCTCCAAACGAATCTCATTGCCCATATAGTTGGCGGCAACTTGGTATGAGTTGCCGGTTGCACCGGGTATATCCGTCCACTCGCTGATGTTCCACCACCGCCATTTGTAGTTATATCCTTTGGTTGCTGGTGTCGTAAGAACGCCGCCAATCCGCGCCGTCAAAATAGTGCCGAAAGTAACCGACGCATCAGATTGTTCGATTGCTACCGACGTGCTGCTGATGGCAGCTTTCGCAATACGAACATACGCTGCCGGAGTAATGCCTCCCAGCGGTGCGGCATAGTTGCCGTTTGCCTTGGGAGTAACCGTCACCTGAATGAATTTATTGGAATAGTCTGAGGTTACAGTCCAATATTGGGTTGTTGCATCACTTGACGGTATAGGATGCCAAGATTGGGCATCGGAACTATACTGCCATTGAAAGTCGAAATTGGTGGATATAACGATAGGAGGTGTCACCGCCTCCGACGGGGTGAAGTGCGAAATATCTGCCATGAGAGGTACCCCCACTGTCGGCAAGCCGCTGATGATGGGCATCCCATTGATGGTAGATTTAGCAACAGTCTTCACGTTGGAAGTCACGCTTCCGCTGTAGTCGCCGTAACCATCCACTAATACGCGAATTTCGCATCCGGAATATCTTTGGTCTATCGTGTATGTTCCAAATTGGTTGGTAACGCCAACACCGGTCCAACTGTCGGTGCCGGGACGCTGCCACTGCCAAGTGTAGTCCATCCTTGCTCGCGCCTCCGGTGGAGAAATCCCCAATACGTTTGCGGTTAATTCTTCGCCCACCGTTGGATTGGGTGAGGAGCCGCCGGTAATGTTTACCGTGCCTTCAATACTTTTTCGTCCTATTAATATACTATTGGACTTGCCCGGCGTTATGGCAGTTACAGCGCCTTGATAGTCACCGCGAGCTGCTGTTACTAAAACCTTGACACGCTTGCCTGCAAGACCGGCTCCCACCTGATATGTTTTGCTCGTTGCACCGGGAATATTCACCCAAGGCGCACCAGACTGCCATTGATAGTCCAAATCTTCCTCTCGGACAGACGATGGAAAGCCGACCGTATTTGCCTCCAGAACATCGCCAATGACGGCGGTGGTGGCAGCAGTAGACGACCCCGTAGTAAAGTTTGAGACATGTATCGTGCCGGTGGATATAGTGGCTGGATCCAACTGTATGGATGAGGATATTGCAGTGCCGGTGAAGTCGCCGTTGGCAGTTACCTTGACGCGAAGCCATTTGCGGGGATAGTCTTTGTGATTACGGAAGAGAGAGTCTGCTAAGTCCGGGACAGGGGTAACAGGTGTCCACGTTGGTCCTGATTGGTTATCACTTATCTCCCATACATAGTCAAGCCTGTTGGCAGTAGCCGGATCTGGATATGCCGCCGGCGGAATACCGGCTGCCCAGCCTATGGCTGCTGCCGGAATGCCTCTTGGGTCAGTAGAAGATGCCCATGTCATTGGCTGGTGCATCTCTAATGAAGCACCTGCGATGGGGTACCGTTCAATCAATAGGGCATCTTGTATAGCGGAGGCATTGGTCGCCGGATTTGTTATATAGCAGACGTTATTGTCGGTGTCGGTCACGTAGAGAGTAATGGTTCTATTGGCATCCGCCGGTTTCACAGTATAGGAGGCGGACCCCACCGTAGTGCCGAGGTTGACAGGACCACTACCACCGCGACGAATCCATGTATATTTGAGATTATGGTCAGTATACGCCCACGTGGGCAAAATGCGCGAAACGTCCGGCGTCAGAACAGCCCCTATCTTATTTCCATCGGTGCTGTTGATTCCTATAAAGCCGGTGACGGGCTTTTTCTGTGCTTTTATAAATGCTGTTGATGTTTTTTGACCTGAATAGTTGGTTGCTGTTACTACAACCCGAATAGCACTGTCGCCTTCAAGGATGCCGGAGTATGGTAGTGTAAATCTGTTGTTCGGCGAAACTCCTGCGATATTTCGCCATGTTTCAACACCACCCACAGTCTTCACGGCAGTACCGGCAACATCTGTTTCTGCTGTCTGCCACAGATAGGTAGGGCTGTCAAGGGTGCCGGTGTGAGTAACCGTCAGTTCATCTCCGATGAAAACATTTGTACTTGGCGTAACAGTTATCGCCACCGAGCCGGGGATGTTACTTGCGCCTATTTTGTACCAGGGAGATGTCAAGGTGTTGGTGGCGAGAAAGTTACCGGTCGGGTTCGCAGTCAGTACGACACGGATGTATTTATCGGAATAGGTGTTAGCCACCACAAAAGAGGTGTCAGTCCCAATAGTCGTCACGGAACTGGTAGAGGAAGGAGGAGTACCGGTACCGGTGCCACTGAAGACCTGCCAATTGTACAAAACATTACTTTTATCAAGTATCTGCGCCACCGGTCCCTGCGGGAAAATGTTCACGCTATCAATAGACAGCCTCCTGTTAACATCAAGTCTGCCGGTAATGCCAACCGTGCCGCCGAGGGGGACTTTTTTTACTTGCACGGGATTTGATGATGTCGCATTACCGGTAAAGTCAGTCGCTCCATTCACTCTTACTTGAATGAATTTGTTGGAAAATTCAGCGGCTACGCCACTGTATACGCGAGTTGTTGGAACTATTGTTGGAGCTGCCATCGGTGTCCAACCAGAGGTACCGTTGGCACTATACTGCCATTGATAGGCAACACCGGCAGGCTCCACCGCCGTAAGGTTGGAAAAATTTGTCGTCAGGGAGGTGGTGCTTCCTGCATCGACCGGACCTGTGGGGGAAAGGTTCACCCCGGTGTCGGAAAGGGGCTTCTTAGCGACAGGCGCAGCCATCGACCAGACAATCCTTTCTACTTCCGACGTACTGAGTTTAACAACAGCTCGGAGATATTTATTGGAATAGTTTAAGTCCACCGGAAATGAGGTTCCGGTGGCGTCCGTCCAAGTTATAGCATCGCTACTCCACCCCCATTTAACCAATGTATAGTTTGCAGTTGTGGGAAACGTCAGGGTAATACCTACCACTACTGAGGCACCGGAGGAGATTGTGGGGGTGTATGCTACGTTTGAATATACGCCATTTATCGTGCCGCCCGTCCAATCGACCTTATCGAGCGTCCCGGGGGTAATTGTACCCGTAACTTGTATGGTACCACCATAAATAGTAATATTTTTAGTCGCCCCCGCTCTAATTGTAGAAGTATTTACCGCGCCGCTGGGGGTGTTGATAGTAATGTTGCCATCAGTGTAAATCCCGCCGACAGTGGCAGCAGTCCCTCCGGCAGTCCCTCCGGCATTTACCAAGCCGGCACCGGAGGAAATAGCAATATTCCCCACCGCACGGATGCCACATTGGAGACCGTAGGCATTTACCGCGCCGGAGGAAAGAGTAATATCCCCACCCGCATAGATGCCATTTAGAGAGCCGACGGCATTTACCGCGCCGGAGGAAAGAGTAATATCCCCACCCGCATAAATGCCATTTTGAGTGCCGACGGCATTTACCTGTATCGTGCCGGTGCCATTGATGATAAGGTTGCCCTCGACATAAATACCTGATGCGGTGTTGCCGCTTGCATTGGTAGAAAGGGCGGTGTTGGTTCCGATTGTAAGGTTGCCACTTGTAGGGGTGGTGCCACCTTTGGAAACATGCAAAGGGTGCTTGCTGGTGCTGGTGCTATTGAGCGTCAAGGTCTGTGCCCCCGTCGCCGTTTTCTCGATAATGAGCGATATACCCGAGGTGGAGATGGCCGCGTCGGTTCCTCCGGCAATAGTAATATTGGTGCTGTACTTGATAGTAACCTCTTCTATACCGGTACCTACGATAACAATCTTATCTGAGAAAGCAGCAGTCCTAAGTGTCAGAGTCGCGGTAGTCGCAGTCACCGGAGTCCATAGATAAGTGGGTTCTGTCTTTCCGGAGGTTGTTATCTCGCTGAGGGAGAGAGAGTAGGAGCCAATCTTCACAGTAGAGATAGTCGCGAACGCCGGCTGCGCGAACGCCGCGGCGGCAATCAGCAACACGAGCGCAACCCGTTTTGCCCTAAAACAAGCCCCTGAGGGCACCTGAGAAACTAATCTGTTCATAATTTCAAAAATAAAAAATTAAACATATAAAAAATCGCCGCAAAGGTAAACAATATTTTTTGACCGCAAAACAATTATAAGCACCTTTTCAACATACCCCCCCCATTTTTTAAGTATTTTTATGAGTTTTTGCACAAAGTTTAACTTTCATTGGGTGGATTTTTCCTCAAAAAAGAGAAAATTTCCGCCCCGCAGGGACGAAATGTGCATAATCGTCAGGTTAAGGCTGAAAGCCCTCCATAACCCAGCTGACACTACGCCCAGGGAAAACACATCTTAATTTTTCGTAACCCTTAGTAGCCCTTAGTAGCCTACAACGCCCCCCCCCCCTCTATCCTCCCCCTTATTCCCTTATTCTTCTCATTATCAAGAAAATAAGGGAATAAGGGGGGAATTGACGGGGACACATTGTAGGCTACTAAGGGCTACTAAGGGCTACTAAGGGCTACTAAGGGCTACTAAGGGCTACTAAGGGCTACTAAATTAAGATGCGTTTGCCCTGTTTTTCATACTTTTATATTTTTAATTTGTGATTCATTTATTTATCAGCGTAATGCCCAAGCAGGGAAAACACATTTAAATCCTCACCATCTACCCGATACACAACCCTATCTTTCTTTGAAAGTTCACGCGACCATTTGCCTGTAAGGTCATATTTCAACTCTTCGGGATTGGCAAAACCCGTATAAGGATGCTCCAAAATATCTGTCAAGATACGCTCAAGCCGGTTCTTTGTAACCTGTGAGCCGCTTTTCTTGATTATTTCCCTGTCTTGCTGTGCTTTCGGCTTGAAAACTATTTCCATAAGTCTTCAATTTTTATCTTTACTCCCGGTAGTTTTTCCTGCTCGTTAATCATCTTTACATATTCGGGATTGTAAGGCGATTGTTCCACCTGACTAACCACACGCCGATTGCCTTTGTTCGACATAATCCCGTTTAAGAACGCTTGTAATTCGTCCATCGTCACGTCATACTTATCAAGGTCAATACGCGCATACCTTGCACGCCCCCGCGTACCCTTTTCATACTGTACACCTGTCATTGTTTCCATCTCTCTGTATATTTTAATTTGTAATCGCCTGCAAAGGTAAGAAAAAAAGTGTAACTTTGCACAGATATTTTCTGTGTATTTATAAATTTTTATTGAGCAAGGCGGTTATCGGCAGACGACCGCCTCACTATTGCGTTTTTCGTGGAGTTGGAGGGATTCGAACCCTCGTCCAAACGAGGAATTAACTTGCTTTCTACATGCTTATCTTCGCTTTGTTTTTCGACTCTGCACAAGACCGAAGCCACCAATGCCGAGCTTAGTCCCTTTATTTCATCTGAGGCTCGGGACGCTCCCCAGACTATCTCCGATATTGCCGCACCACCGTTTCGGATTGCTTCGAAGCCAGAGCTTCCGGGTGATGTATGGTCCCCTCTCCTTGAGTGGGGATAAAGCCAAATAATCTACTGTACTTCGATTAGGCAGCCATAGCGTAAGTATTTTCGCCAGTTAAATTTGTATCATCCGAGATTTAAGTGCCGAACAACGACGCACTGCATGCTTACAAATCACTTCTGCCCGCTGTCAAAACCAGTCAACCCCGTGCTTGATTTGCACTGCAAAGGTAGTCTTTTTTCTCGAAAAAATGCACAATTATTCCACATTTTAGCCGTTTTGTTGAATTTTAACTTTGTTTATGTATTTTTATGTGTATTTCATGCCCAAATATTTGTGTATATGGGAAAAAAACCGTTACTTTGCAAAGTTTTTCTTCGCACCTCTGTGAGAAGGGAAAAAAATGATTTATTATGGTAAAAAAAAGTGTATTAGTGCTACCGTGTGTTCTTTTGTCTGCTCTGGGAAATGTGCAGGCACAGGGTAGTGTGTCGCAGCCTCGTAGCGAGGTTGCACGTGTAAAATCGGACAAACCAATAGAAGTTTCATTGCTCGCCGACCATCTGCAATCCGGTTTGGAAACCGCAGTGGTGGATTCTGTTTTGATGGACCTTGATTTTGAAGAGTTGCATCCGGCGGATGAAATTTACGACAGTTGGAACACCGATTATGTGAGAGCATACGCGAATGTTGTGCTTCCGGAAACATACAATATTGATGTTTCCGATTTTGTGATGCCGATTGAGGGTCGTCTGACTTCCCATTTTGGCTATCGCCCCAAATACCGCCGTATGCACAAGGGCGCGGATATTGCGTTGCGTGTTGGCGACACGATTGTTGCCGCTTTTGACGGAAAGGTTCGCGTGCGCAGTTTTGAAAGGCGAGGTTTTGGCTATTTTTTGGTGCTTCGCCATCCGAATGGCTTGGAAACGGTTTACGGGCACTTGTCCGGTTTTTTGGTGGAGCAAGACGAAATGGTTAAGGTTGGTCAGCCGATTGCGTTGGGTGGAAACACGGGACGCTCGACGGGACCGCATCTCCACTTTGAATTTCGATTTTTAGGTCAGGAGATTGACCCCGAAGATATTGTTGATTTCAATGCCTTGTGTATCAAGGAAGACAATTATGTGTTTTCCAAAACAACTTCTGAGGTAGCGAAACAAAAACAGGCCGCAAGTTCGTACACCAACAGCAGTATAAAATACCACCGCATCCGCAATGGCGAAACGCTGTATTCCATATCAAGGAAAACAGGGGTGAGCGTGGATAAACTGCGCAAATTGAACAACATTAAAAAAGGCGCGGTTTTGAAAGTTGGCAAGTCTTTGCGCACCTCGTAAATTATTCCCATTCAATCGTGGCAGGCGGCTTGGAACTGATGTCGTAAACGACACGGTTCACGCCGCGCACCTTATTGATGATTTCATTCGACACTTTGGCAAGAAATTCGTAGGGGAGATGCGACCAGTCGGCGGTCATGGCATCTGTGGAGGTAACAGCACGCAAGGCAACCGCATTTTCATACGTCCGTTCGTCGCCCATCACGCCCACCGATTGCACCGGCAACAACACCACGCCTGCCTGCCACACCCGGTCGTAGAGATTCCATTCGCGCAATCCGGAAATGAAAATATCGTCCGCCTCCTGCAAAATACGCACCTTCTCGGGGGTGATTGCGCCCAGAATACGCACGCCCAAACCCGGTCCGGGGAATGGATGCCGCTTGATGAGATGTTCTTTCATCCCCAACTCGCGACCCACGCGGCGCACCTCGTCTTTGAATAGAAGTCGCAGTGGCTCAACAAGTTGCAGATTCATCTTTTCGGGAAGTCCGCCCACATTGTGGTGCGATTTGATGGTCGTGCCCGTAATCGACAGCGACTCAATAATGTCGGGATAAATGGTGCCCTGCGCCAGCCATTTGATGCCTGTCAGTTTTTTTGCCTCCCGGTCGAAAATGTCGATGAAGCCTTTGCCGATGATTTTTCGTTTTTTTTCAGGCTCGGTCACGCCCTCCAATTCCTTATAGAAATGGTCTTTCGCATCAATGCCGAGCACATTCAAGCCCAGATGCGCGTAGTCGTCGAGCACTTTCTCAAACTCATTTTTGCGCAACAATCCGTTATCCACAAAGATACAGGTCAGATTTTTGCCAATCGCCTTATTCAGCAGCACCGCGCTCACGGACGAATCCACCCCGCCCGACAGCGCGAGAATGACTTTGTCGTTGCCGATTTTTTCTTGCAGCAGTTTGACCGTCGAATCAATAAAATTGGCAGGTGTCCAATCTTTTTTGGCGTTGCAAATGGTGAGAAAATTATCCAAAAGCGTCGTACCAATCTCTGTATGAAACACTTCCGGATGAAACTGCACGCCCCAAGTGGGTTCGCCCTCAAGGCGGTAGGCGGCATATTTCACGTCTTTCGTTTCTGCAATAATCGTGAAATTGTCGGGAATTTTTGTGATTGTGTCGCCGTGCGACATCCACACCTGCGAATTGGCGGGGATATTGCGCATCAAGTCGTCGTCTTTAACAATCGGCGTGAGCATCGCGCGCCCATATTCACGGCTGTTGCCTTTTTCCACCTTCCCGCCGCTGCTATATGCCAGATACTGAGCACCATAGCAAATGCCAAGCATCGGATATTTCCCCCGAATGGCAGACAAATTGGGCTTAAAAGCCTCCGCATCATTGACTGAAAACGGACTTCCCGACAAAATCACACCAATCACGGAGGTGTCGTCGGCAGGAAATTTGTTGTAAGGCACAATTTCGCAATACATATTAAGTTCGCGCAACCGGCGACCAATCAACTGCGTCGTCTGCGAACCAAAATCCAGAATAACAATCTTTTCGAGCATAATTTTTCTTGTATATAATTCATTTGCAATTGTGGGGCAAGCCCCAATGGCACTGCAAAAGTACAAAATAGTTATGAATTTTTCGTACCTTTGTCACCTGCTTTGGTGTTTTATCTAAATTAATTACAAATTTGAGCAAGTATGAAAAGAAGTAAATTTTTGCGAAGAATGGTTTTGGGAGTATGCGCTTTTGCATCCGTTACAGGAATGGGGCAGGCGCAGCAGACGGCTAATTTGCCGGACAAAGAGCAGTGGTTTATGGATTTGGGATTCGGAATGTTCGTCCATTGGAGTCTTGATTCGCAAGTGGGTGCTGTCATCAGCCATTCGATGGCGGGTGCCTCCAAAGATTATATGGAGCGTTTTGTCAACGAATTGCCGAAAACATTTAATCCTCGCAAGTTTGAGCCGGACGACTGGGCGGTATTGGCTAAATTGGCAGGTATGAAATATGTGGTGTTCACCGCCAAACACCATTCGGGTTTTTGTATGTGGAATACCAAGACTACGGGCTTCAATGTGATGAACACGCCGTGTAAAAGGGATATTCTGAAGGAAATAATCGAAGCGTTTCGCAAACAGGGCATTGCTATCGGCATCTATTTTTCGCCCGAAGATTTTTATTATTGTTACAAACACGATATTCCTGTCGGAAGGCTTCAGCACGACCTCCATTATCCGGCAAATAACAAGGGATTGATGGATTACGACAAGGCGCAGATGAAGGAATTGCTCACCCAATACGGGAAGATAGATATTTTCTTCTTCGACGGACCTGCCGAAGAACTCAAAGAATATGCGTGGCAATTGCAGCCGGCGATTGTCGTTACTCGCGGACATCTTGAAACGCCGGAGCAGCGTTTGCCCGACCGCCCCATACCAGGTCCCTGGGAAGCGTGTTTCACCATGGGAACGGATTGGCAGTATAAGCCCACGAACGACCCGCACAAATCGGGTACGCAAATTATCAACATGCTGATTGAAACCCGTGCGAAAGGCGGAAATCTGCTGATGAACGTTGGACCGAAGCCTGACGGCGAAATTCAAATCGAACAGGAAGCACTCCTGCGCGAAATCGCCCTCTGGAATCTCGTCAACACAGAAGCCATCCACGCTATTCGTCCGTGGAATATCATCAAGGAGGGCGATATTTGGTTTACCCGCTCAAAAACCAATGAAACAACCGTTTACGCTTTTGTGCCCGGAGGAAATAATTGGCAATTTGGCAAACGCAAGGAATTTATATTGAAAACATTGGAAGGAAACGAACAAACCCAAGCAAGCATACTCGGATACGCCAGCGAATTAATCGAATACCGCAAGGGTGCCGACGCAACGATTCGTGTTTATCCCACGCCGCTCGGATTGGTTGTCAGTGCCGTGAACGGACACCGCCTGTACACCAACAATCAATGGCCAAATCCGGTGGTGTTGAAAATTGAAAATGTGAAATATAAGCCGGAGAATGCGATTATGGAGCAGAAGTCGAGTATTGATGGGGCGAAATGACTAACGTCGTGGTATTTTCCGCCACATGTACCTTAACTAATCCGCTAAAATTTTTTTTTGTACCTTTGTGCCCAAATTTCAAGAACAAAGGAAGATGTTAACGGTAGAAAAAATTGGCGGCACGAGTATGTCGCAGTTTGGGGAGTGCTTGAATAATATTGTCAAGCGCAATCGCACGGCGGAAACGATGTATAATCGTATTTTTGTGGTGTCGGCGTATAATAATGTGACGAATTGGCTGCTGGAGCACAAAAAAACGGGCGAACAGGGTGTGTATGCCCGGTTTCAAAAAAATGAGGACTACGAAACGGCTTTGGACGAGTTGTATGAGAAGTTACTCGCTATCAATCAGGGATTTGATGCCATCGGGTTGAATCTCTCCGAGGCAAACAGTTTCATCAAATACCGCATCAAGCAGGCGAAAACCTATTTGTCGTCGATGAACCAGGTGCTGACTTCCGGCTACGTCGAAAAAAGCAGTATCTACTTGGCTGTCAGAGAGATACTCGCCTCCATCGGCGAAGCCCATTCGGCTTGGAACTCGGTGAATATCCTCAACAACAACGGCATCAACGCCACGTTTATCGACCTCTGCGGGTTCAACGATTCGGAAGAACTGACGATTGACGAGCGCATCCACAAGGCTTTTGAAGGCATCGACTTTGCCAAAACGCTCTGTGTGGCAACAGGTTACACGAAGGGAACAGAGGGCATCATGCGCGCCTTCGACCGGGGCTATTCGGAGGTGACGTTCAGCAAAATCGCCGTCGAGGTGAAGGCTGCCGAGGCGATTATCCACAAGGAATTTCACCTGTCGAGTGCCGACCCCAAACTTGTGGGCAAAGACAAATCCATCCCCGTGGGCAACACCAACTACATCGTTGCCGACCAGTTGGCGGACGTGGGCATGGAAGCCATCCACCCCAAAGCCGCGAAGCCGCTGGAACTCGCCGGCGTGAAAATCCGCATCAAAAACACCTTTGAGCCTGACCACGCGGGCACTCTGATTTCCAACGACTACATCTCCCCTACCCCAAAGGTTGAAATAGTGTCGGGCACCGACCGCGTGATTGCCTTTGAAGTGCACGACCCGCTGATGGTGGGCGAAGTGGGCTACGACCTCAAAATCATGCAGTTGATGCAAAAACACGACATCAGTTACATCCTGAAATCGACAAACGCCAACAGCATCACAATGGTGGTGTGGGACAATGCCGCCGCGCACAGGATGCTGAGCGAGATGGACAAAACGGTGTACAGCCTCACCGTGAAGCCGGTAGCAATCGTCTGCGCAATGGGCACCAACATCGCCTATCCGGGCTTTTTGGCGCGCGGGGCAAGGGCACTGTTCGACGAAAACATCAACATCGAATGCTTCGGGCAGTCGCTGAAGCAGGTGAATATGCAATTTGTGATTGCCCGCGACCGCTACGTGGATGCCGTGAAGGCACTTAACAATGCACTTTGTGCCAATCAATAATTTCTTTTGCATTTTTTGCTTGTCATTCAAAAAAAATGGTGATTAGCACTTCTGTTTCTCCGGTATCCAACAACACTTTCGCTCACCATTTTAGCCATTTTCCGGTCAAATGGGCAATTTTGGCAGAAATTTACACAAAAATGACAAAAATGGATGCCTTTTATTTGAAATTAACTGCTTAACTTTGCGGCGTGAAATTTTGTATAATAAATGAATTTTTAATTTTAATTTAGTTTTTCATGGAAAAAACATTCAAAAAATTTGCAACATGGCTGCTCATAGTGGCAGCCACGCCCTTTGCAGGGGGGGGGGGTACAGCATTTGCGGGCTGAATCCCCACAAGATGCTAAAATCGCCGTAACAGGCGTGGTGTCCGATGCGGATGGTCCCATCATCGGAGCCGGTGTAGTGGAAAAAGGCAATCCGGGCAACGGTGTAGCAACCGATGTGGACGGAAGATACTCGCTCCGAGTGTCGCCAAACGCCACTATCACAGTGGAGTATTTGGGTTATACAGCCCAGGACGTGTCTGTCAATGGCAGAACGAGTATTAACGTAACTTTGGCAGAAGATGCCAGCAACCTTGAAGAGGTGGTGGTGGTGGGCTACGGCACACAAAAGAAAGCCACCCTCACTGGTGCTATCTCATCGGCAGGTGCCGACGATATTGCCCGCTCGGTAGCGTCCACCTCTTCGGGCGCATTGGTAGGCAAAATTGCCGGTGTCAACAGCCGCCAGACAGACGGTCGCCCGGGCAGCGGCACCAAAATCAATATCCGTAATATGGGTACGCCCCTCTACGTTATTGACGGCGTGCAGAAAGACGAAGGGCAGTTCAACAATATCGACTTCAACGATATTGAGTCCGTTTCCATCCTCAAGGATGCCAGTGCCTCTATTTACGGTATGCGGGCGGCAAACGGCGTGGTGGTGGTTACCACCAAGCGTGGCAAACGCGGCGAAGCGAGCAGCGTCAATGTCAATGCCTACCAAGGCTGGCAGGACATATTCCGCTACCCCGAGCCTGCCGATGCATCCACATACATCAGCAGTTATATGCAGAGCGATGCCATTTTGGGCAACTATGAAGCGGGCAAAAGTCCGCGCTACACGCGCGAAGATTTGGCAAAATGGCAGCAGGGCACCGAAACGGGCTACCGTCCGTTCAATTGGTACGACTACGTCCTCAACACCGCGCCGCAATGGTATGCGGGTGCTAATGTGTCGGGTGGAAGCGAAAAAATCAACTATTATGTGTCGCTCAGCCATCTCGACCAAACGGATATGATTGTGAATTATGGCGGATTTTATCGCAGCAATGTGCAAATGAACATCGATGCTAATGTGAGCAAAAAACTCAAGGTAGGCGCGAGTTTCAACGGACGCATAGAGGAGCGCGACCACCCGGGCGTGCCCGGCCCCGACGACCAGTGGCAGGCACTGTTTGCCACCTACCGCAACCTGCCCACGCAACGCCCGTTTGCCAACGACAATCCCAATTATCCCGCACATACACAACAGTCCGAAATCAATTTCGGGATGCTCAGTTACGATAGATCGGGACACTTCAACGAAGTATGGCGCGTGGGACAACTCAATTTCAATGCCGAATACGAAATCATTAAGGGACTCAAACTTGAAGGCAAACTCGGCTATTATTATGCCCAGCACTATATGAACAATCAGGAGTTTAAGTATAAACTCTATGACTACGATGCCATATTAGACCCCGCAAGAGTGGCTGATGGCAAGTATCTGGAAATTGACGAAAACGGCGGCGGCTACTATGTAGTCCACGATATGTCCAACCCTTATCGCGACCGCGAAATCAACTACGTGGAGGAAGTTAATACGCAGGTGCAACTCAGTTACAACACAAAAATTGCCGACAAGCATAATGTGAGTGCGTTTGTGGTGAGCGAGAGCTATTTGCGCGAAACGCCGCGTTTTTGGGTGGAAGACAAACCCGCCAGCAACGCCTTGTCGCTAATCAGGTTCCCCACTATGGTCGGTGCCTCCGACGAAGGCTATCGTGCCGAGGCGCGCTTGGGCTACGCAGGACGGCTCAACTACAATTACGACGAAAAATACCTCTTTGAGGCATCCGCCCGCTACGACGGCTCGTGGAAGTTTAAACCCGAACACCGGTGGGGCTTTTTCCCCTCGGCATCGCTTGGGTATCGTATTTCGCAGGAGGATTTCTGGGAAAGCCTGAAGGTGAATGAATACCTCAACGACCTCAAGCTGCGCGTATCTTACGGCTTGATGGGCGACGACGGCGTGGGTGACTACAGTGCCTTTGGCTATATGGGCGGCTACGACTACGGCAACGGCGGTGCTGTGTTAGACGGCAACTACGTGGTGGGCGCGGCGCGCAGAGGGCTGCCCAACACCGTGATTTCGTGGATGGAGGCAAAAACGTTTGATGTGGGTTTCGACTTCCAAATGCTTGGAGGCAAACTCAGCGGGCAATTCGACTACTTCAGGCGACTGATGAGCGGCTTGTCGGCACGGCGCAACGACGTGAGGATTCCTGCCGAAGTGGGCTTTGATTTGCCTTTCGAAAACCTCAATTCCAACGTAACTAAAGGCATCGACGGCGCATTGACGTGGCGCGACCGCGTCAACGTTCTGGGTAGCGATGTGTATTACAACGTGGGTGGCAATTTCACCTTTGCCCGCATGATGGACTGGGAACGCTACAATCCCGAATACAACAACTCGTGGGACGAATACCGGAACAGTCAGGTTGAGCGCTATTCGTATCTCGACCGCTGGGGCTATCACGTGCTGGGACAGTTTCAGAGTTGGGAACAAATTGCTGCATATCCTGTGGATATAGACGGGCAGGGCAACCGCACGATGCGTCCGGGCGATTTCATCTACGAAGATAAAAACGGCGACAAGCGCATCGACGGCTACGACGAGCGTCCCATTGGCTATCGCGAGGGCGAAACGCCGTATCTCAACTTTGCCTTCAACCTGGGTGCCGAGTGGCAAGGTTTTGATATTTCGGCAGATTTCACGGGTGCGGCGTATGCGTCATACTTTTTGGAATGGGAGGCACGCGAGCCATTTCACGATGGCGGCAACAACCCGCAGTATTATCTCGAAAACCAGTGGCGGCTGAGCGACATCACCGACCCCAACAGCACATTGATACCGGGCAAATATCCCACGGTCATTGCCGGCAACCGCACCCACGTTAATTATCGCAACAACGACTTTTGGTCACTGAGCGTCAATTATTGCAAACTGCGCAACCTGCAAATTGGCTACACGCTGCCAAAAAAATGGACCACCAAAGTGGGGATTGAGAAACTCCGGGTTTACACGCTGATGCAGAATTTGTTTAGTATAGACAATCTCGGCGACGTTACCATCGACCCCGAAATCGTGGGCAACAGCGGCGTGCATTATCCCACCACGCGGGTTATCAGCGTGGGTGCAAATCTTACGTTTTAATCGGTGATGAAAAAAATTGTTTTAATTATTAAAATATCAGGATTATGAAAATATTAAAGTATTTATGTATTGTCGCACTCTTTGCGACGGCGGGTTGCGAGAATTACCTCGACCGC
>BNTR01000057.1 GCA_025996755.1 Bacteroidia bacterium | reverse complement strand
GCATCTCGTCGGTGGTGCTGATGGTCAGTCTCGGACAAAGTTCTACGGAACTCATCCGCAATCAGGTCTCCGGCTTTGGCACCAATCTGATTATGGTCAGCAATGTCCGGAAAGACGTTATGGGCGTTATGGTGGGCACCGAGAATATGAAAAATATGAAGATGAAAGACGTGGAAGCCATCCGCAAGCAAGCACGGCATATCACCAAAGTGACGCCCTGCGTAACCGCGATGGAACAAATAGTGAGTGGCTCGCACAACTGCCCCGGTGTTATGATGGGGGCGAATGTGGATTATCTGAGCATCTCCAATTCCAAGATTGACAAGGGCAGGGTGTTTTCCGTGCAGGAAGAGGAAACGGCAGCCAAAGTGTGCATACTTGGGCAAACGGTTATCAAAAGTCTGTTTCCCAATGGCGAAAATCCGGTGGGCAAAACCGTCCGTTTCGGCAAGATGCCCATGGTGGTCATTGGGACGATTGCTGAAAAAGGGAAAAATTTCACCGGCGACGATTACGACGACATCATTCTGGCACCCTACACCACGGTGCAAAAACGCCTGCTGAACATTGATTATATCCACATGATTATGGCAACCACCACCACAGAAGCCGACACCGATGCTGCAATGAGCGAGGTGCAATCCACCATGCTGCGAATGCACAAACTCAACGCCGACGGCGACCCTGATTTTGAAGTTATCTCGCTCACACAGGCACTCGATATGATGAACTCCATCATGGCTGTGCTTCAAGCGTTTTTGATAGCCATAGCCGCCATCTCGCTGATTGTGGGCGGCATCGGCATCATGAACATCATGTATGTTACCGTAACAGAACGGACACGTGAGATAGGGCTGAGGCGGTCGTTGGGCGCAAAAAACAAAGACATCCTCCGCCAATTCCTGATTGAGAGTGCGATATTGAGTTTGGCGGGCGGCATCGTCGGCATCATTGTAGGGCTGTTGCTATCGGCATTGGCATTGTTTTTGTTGGATATGGGCTTTATGGTCAGCATCACCGCCATAGCCATCTCGTTTATAGTATGCGCCACCATAGGCATCTTCTTCGGCTGGTATCCCGCCAAAAAAGCGGCAGCCCTCGACCCGATTACGGCGTTGCGGTATGAATGAAAATAATTTTTAATTTTAATAATATGTCGTAATAACGCCAAGCAATTAGTTGATATTACCCACGCCGGCGGCTCTTTATGGGAACGGACTAAAAGCCGACATGGTATCCAATTTACTGAGCAGTGCATTATTGTTACCTTTTATTCGTTAGGTTCGTCCATACGCCCAATAAACAGAATAACCCCTGTACTTTTCTCTCTAACCAAATACAGAAACGGGCGGTCTGCGAAAAAACGAACAGGTGCAATTTTTTTCGGACGACCACCATATCCCACTACAAAAATAGTTGTCGCGGCTGCCGCTTCGGTACCCTCTTCTTTTACTTCCACAAATGTTTTTTGTATAATATCAGACACCCACAAATCATCATCAGAAATATTTGCGAAACCTCCGCTAAACATTTGTTTCATTCCTAAATCTTTTACAGGCTGACCGAGTGAAAAACCACTTTCTATTTTGAAACGTGGTAATTTCAACCATACTTTTTGCCATCGCATATTTTTAACAGCATTCTGCAATTTTTCACTGTCTAAATAGTCAATGAGTTGATTGATATTCATATTCTTTGACGGAAGAACTGCCACCATACTAAACGCCCGATTACCATAATCCATTTCAACACATTGCAAATGCTCGTCAGCGTAATAATCCATAACAGAGGTCTGTTCCATCATATTTACCTTTTTCTTTTGCTTATCGGTTTTGATAAAATTGACCAATTTGGTTTTTTTCTTATCAAACTTTATGTCCATTTGCCACTGACTTTTGAAATAGAAAGCGTTTACCAAATACATCATCATATCATCGGGAATTGTGCTACCAATAAGATTTTGTATTCTATTATTTGTTTTTTCGGCACACCACTTGTTGATTGTGTTGGCGGTGCTTGAACTATTAAAGTTCAGTGCGCGTACCTCTGCATCAAAATATTCTTTGCCTATTTTCACAAACTGATTTTTTACTGAAAAATTGTTACGATAACAAATGGAATTGGCAATTGCAATGTCCGTTGTTGGGTCAATTTCCAACAAAGCCTGTGATATTTTTTGAAAATATTCATTGACTTCAGCTTCGGAAAAATCTGCTATTCCGAGCGTTTCAACAATCTCATTGCGTGTTTTGCCCGAAGCACCATTATAGAGCATTCCCAAAGTCATATTGAGGCTCAATGGCGAGAAAAACGTATTATCCCCTTCCTGTTTTGATACTTCTCTAAACATTTTAAATGCAAAATTGTTATCGGCGTTTGCTCTTTCACTCTGTTTTGCTGTCAATTTAATGGGTCGTGCAGGTTGAAGTCCTTTTGAAAATTCATCTTCCATTGTTATGTTAATTATTTGTTTATTTTCAATAGCAATTGCTTGTGCCTGCAAGTCAATTGTCGTAATACAAACGACTATTGTAACAATTAAAAGGGTAATTTTCTTTTCCATTTTTTTCAATTACTTTTTTCGTATCTTCGTGTCTGCGCGAACTACACCCTTTAGAACTCCACATTTTTAACTAACTCCAAAAATTCTGCTCTAAAACCGTTCGGGTCAAATGAAATGGCGTTCTTGCCCAAATCTAATACCATTGACTTTGAAGACGTACCTTTATATTCCGATTGTTTCAGTTGCAAACCAAAACACGTTACTGCCGAAGCAAAACGCATGTTTTCGGACGATTGTGAAATGTCGGTTATCCCATTTTCTATTGTGTGATTGAGCGGACGACTTTGAGTTTCGTGAGGTTTTATGTAACGGAAATCAAATGTCCCGAAAGGTACGGCAACTGCGGCATCGCTCAAAACAAGTTCATAAATTGCCGTAATTGTTTGTCCTGCTCCGATTTCGCCTGCATCAACTTTATCGTTTTCAAAATCTTCGTTATTCAACATTCTATTTTCGTAACCAATTAAACGATACTTCTTTACTTTTTCGGGATTGAATGTAATTTGAACTTTGCTGTCCTTTGCGACAGTATAGAATTTCGATTTTTCGTAAACAAAAACTTTTTTGAGCTGCTTTGCATTGTCGATATATTCGTAATTTCCGTCGCCGTGATTGGCGACTTGTTCCATCATTGCATCGTTCAAATTGCCTGTACCAACGCCCAAAACAGTGAGATACACTCCGCTTTCTCGTTTTTCCTCAATAAATTTCACCAATTCTTCCGTGCTGGAAATGCCAACATTAAAATCTCCATCAGTTCCGAGAATGATACGATTGTTTCCGTCGGGAATAAAATTTTGTTCGGCAATGTCGTATGCTGTTTGAATACCTGCACCGCCCGCTGTCGAACCGCTTGCTTTCAGTTTGTCAATTGCACTTTTGATTGTATTTTTATCATCACAAAAGGTCGAATTTAACAAAACTTCTACTTTGCCTGCATAAGTTACAATGGCAACGCGGTCGGCAGGGCGCATTTCATCAATCATTTGTTTAAAACCAACTTTCAGCAAATCAAGTTTATCGTTTGAATCCATCGAACCCGAAACATCAATCAAAAGCACAAAATTTGAATTTGGCAATTCATCTTCGGGAATCGTTTTACCTTTTATTCCAACTCTAAGAAGATAATGGTCAGGTGTCCACGGACAAGTCGCAACTTCCGAGTTTAACGCAATATTCTCATCATTGCTCGGCTCTTGGTAATCAAATGTAAAATAATTGAGATATTCCTCAATTCGTACCGACGCTGTTGGTGGAAGTTGCCCAAAATTCACAAAACGTCTCATAACACCATACGAGCCTCCGTCGGCATCAATCGAAAAAGTAGAAACCGCTTCGTCTGCCGCATTGATAAACGGATTTTCTCCGTAATCATCATATTTTTCAGTATTCGGATAATTACCTTCGTAATTTCCACCGCCCCAGTATGGACCGTCTTCATGACCGCAACTAAAAAAAAGTATCGCAGTTAGAGTAATAATTGAGAAAAACTGTCTGTTCATAATTGAAATTTGAAATAACGCTGCAAAGTTACAAATAATTATTTAATTAGCAACGCTCCGCAATCATACCCACTCGGCTCGGGCTCCTTGTCCCGCAGGGTACCAAGGTCTATAGCCAACGGCATTAAAACTGCGAAAGATTAAATATGATTTTTATGCACACCGCATCATTTTTTTTCTTACCTTTGCACCGTCAAAAAAAAACAACAACATAAAAAAGATAAAAACATGAAAACGAACAAAGTGATTTTGGCGATGTGCTGCGCATTATTCAGCATGACGGCTTTCGCGAAGGCTCCGGCAAAACCGGCTGCTAAGGCAAGCAATGTGATTAGAGTGAAAGCCCCCGTGCGCCCTGCCGGACAATCGGATGTGCTGCAATTGACTGCCGCACCGCTGCCTGTGGTGCGCGTGGCTTTTGTCGGGTTGGGTATGCGTGGACCCGGGGCGGTGGAGCGGATGACGCACATTGAGGGCGTGGAAATCGTTGCCCTGTGCGATGTGCTCGAAAAAAATGTGAAGAAAGTGAATGAACGGCTTGTCGCCAAAGGGCTTCCCGCGGCACAGGAATTTTATGGCGACACGGAAGTTTGGAAGCAGGTTACAAAATTGCCCAATGTGGATTTGGTGTATATTGCCACCGATTGGGCGCACCACGCTCCGGTGGCTTTGCAGGCGATGAAAGATGGCAAGCACGCCGCCATTGAGGTGCCCTCTGCCTTGAATATGGAGGATATTTGGAGCCTCATCAATACTTCGGAAAAAACCCGCAAGCATTGCATTCCGCTCGAAAATTGCGTCTATGACTTCTTTGAATTGACCACCCTCAATATGGTGCAGCAAGGACTGTTGGGCGAAGTCATCCACGGCGAAGGGGCTTATATCCACGGTCTGCAACCCTATTGGAATCAGTATTGGGACAATTGGCGTATGAAATACAACGAGGCACACCGCGGCGACCTCTATCCCACGCACGGCTTGGGACCGGTTTGTATGGCGATGAACATCCACCGCGGCGACAAATTGAACTATCTCGTGTCGGTGGACACGCGCGCCATCGGCAATCCCAAGTTTATCAAGGAAAAAGGAGATGGACACGATGCGAAAGATTTCCGCAATGGCGACCACACGAGCACGCTGATTGGCACCGAAAAAGGGCGTTCCATCCTGATTGAGCACGACGTAACCTCGCCGCGCCCCTACAACCGGATGTATCAACTCACCGGCACCAAGGGCTTTGTGAACAAATATCCGGTCGAAGGCATCGCTTTGGACGGCGGCGACATTGACCCCGAAGTGGCAGGCAATCACGAAAATCTGACGGCGCACAGGTTCTTGCCCGCAGAGGTGCAAAAAGCACTGCTGAAAAAATACACACACCCGATTGCCAAAGACATCGAAGAAAAAGCGAAGACCGTGGGCGGTCACGGCGGTATGGATTTCATTATGGACTATCGCCTCATCTACTGCCTGCAACGCGGTTTGCCGCTCGATATGGACGTGTATGACCTCGCCGAATGGTGTGCGGTCATCCCTTTGAGCGAACTTTCGTTGGACAACAATTCCGCGCCGGTCGAAATTCCCGACTTCACGCGCGGCGGATGGGATAAATTGGACGGACTGAAATTTGCACAATAAAATAATAAAAAAAATTGGATGCAGGTGCAAAATGTTGTCTAATTTTCAAAAATTATTAGTACCTTTGCGCCCAAAATAAAAAAAAATAAAAATGGCAACATTAGAAAAAATCAGAAGCAAAGCGTGGATATTGGTAGTATTCATCGGTGGAGCACTTGTGGCGTTCGTTATGGGCGATTTAATTAAAAACGGCACGTCGATTTTCAGCGAGAGTAAGGAAAATATCCTGGTGGTGGGTGGCGAAAAAGTGCACTACAACGATTTTCAACAGCGCGTGGATACCCGTGTAGACCAAATCAAACAGCAGTATAACCGCAATTTAAACTCGGAAGAACAGACGCAGGTGCGCAATATGCTGCTGAACGAACTGACCCACGACATCCTTTTTAACGCCGAATGCGAAAAATTGGGCTTGGTCGTGAGCGATAAGGAGATGGTCGACCTGATTTCCGGCGAAAATCTCTCACCGGTGATACGGCAAATCTCTATGTTCCACAATCAGGAAACGGGACAGTTCGACCGCAGTGCGCTGGTTAAATTTCTGCAACAGATTGAAGTGGATGACCTCGAAGGGCTGCCCCAAGAGCAGGTGAGGCAACTTATTCAAATCAAACAATGGTGGACACAAACCGAACAGGAGATTCGGAAAGAACGCCTGACACGCAAATTTCAGGCGTTGATGTCGAGTGCCGCCCTTTCCAACACGCTGGAGGCGAAAGGCACCTACGAAAACAATAAAGTGAGCGCGGATTTTGACTACGTGGCGCAACCCTACACCGACATTCCGGACGATGCCGTGAGCGTGACGGATGCCGAAATCGCCAATCTGTATAAGGAACGCAAAGAGCAGTTCAAGCAAACGGCGGTGCAAGTCATTGATTTCATTGCAGTTAATGTGCTGCCCACTCCGGAAGATATGCAAGCGGCTGAAACGCGACTGCTCGCCGCGAAAAGCAAGTTGGAAGACAACGCCCATCTGGCGGAGATTGTGCGCGCAAATTCGGATATTCCCTACGTGGATGCGTATGTGGTGTATAATTCGTTGAGTCCGGAGGCGCAGCAATTTGTGAGCAGCAATGCCGTTGGCACGGTGGACGGTCCTATTTTGACCGACCGCACCTATAATATCTACAAATTGGAAGGCACGAAAGTTGCGCCCGATTCGGTGAAACTTGAAATGATTGGCTTGCCGATGATGATTGACCAGGCAGAGTTTAGAGATTTGGCGGACAGTCTGATAGATGTGGTGCAGGGCGGCACGCCGTTTGCAGATATGGCAAAATCCGTCAGCGGTGGACGCACAGACGGCGATGCCGGCTGGGTGACAGAGGCGGAATTAGCCTCATCGCCGCAGTTTGGCGTGCAATTCAAAGATGCCGTTTTCAATGCCGCATTGAAAACCCCGTTTGTCATTCAATCCGGTATGGGGTCGTATCTGGTGCAGGTAACCCAAAAGACAGCCCCGGTGAAGAAATACAAACTCGTTAATATACAGTTGCTTGTAACACCAAGTCAGGACACCAAGATGAAAATCTACGACGGATTGAGCCGATTTGTTACCGCAAATCGCACGTTGGAAGACTTGAAAGCCAACGCAGAAGCGGCAGGTTACACCATCCAAAAAGAAGTGGAAGTAACCCCCGACCAAACGAGCATCGCAGGCATCGAAGGCTCACGCTCGGCAATCCAATGGGCATTCACCCACGAAAAAGGCACCATCTCGGACATCAAAGAATGTCAAGACGGCGAATATCTGGTAGTAACAGCAGTAGAAAACTCATTGAAGGAGGGCTACCGCTCGCTGGAATCCGTGTCGCCCATCCTCAAGCGCGAACTCATCAATCAGAAAAAAGGCGAAAAATGGGCAGCCGACCTGAAAGCAAAGGGCTACACCACGCTGGAACAATACGCCGAAGCCCTCAACACCGTCCCCCAATCGGTTAAGGCACTGACATTTGGCACCAACTACATCACCGGCATCGGCTCCGAGCCGATGCTGAACGTGGTAGTCCCGAATGCACCTGCCAATGTGGTAACAGGTCCGATTGCAGGGAAAAATCGCGGCTACGTGGTGGTGGTAACCAACAAAAGCACCGACGAAGCCTTCAACGAAGCCTCATCCTTGCAGCAGGCACAAATGCAAAACGGCTACAAAATGTATCAAATCCTGCAATCGCCCGACTTCCTGAAAGACGGCGTGAAGATTGAGAACAATGCCACACGCTTCTTCTGATTGGAAACACTAACAGGGAAGACGCTCGGCGAACTGCAAACGCTGGTCAAAGACTTGGGGATGCCCGCGTTCACTGCCAAACAGATTTTCGACTGGCTGTATAAAAAAAGGGTATCGTCCATAGATGAGATGACCAATATTTCGCAGAAACATCGCGGATTGTTGAACATCGGGTTAATTTTCCCCACCCAACATCAAACATCCGCCGATGGCACAGTTAAATACCTGTTTAAAACGAGCGATGGACGTGCCGTGGAAACGGTCTTCATCCCCGACAAAGACCGCGCCACGCTCTGCGTATCCAGCCAGGCGGGTTGCAAAATGAATTGCCTGTTTTGCACCACCGGCAAGCAGGGCTTCCACGGACAACTCTCGGCGGGCGAAATCCTCAATCAAATACTCTCCATCCCCGAAAGCGACCAACTGACCAATCTGGTTTTTATGGGTATGGGCGAGCCGCTCGACAATACCGACGAGGTGCTGAAAGTGCTGGACATCCTGACCGCCGAAGAAGGCTTCGCGTGGAGCCCCAAGCGCATCACAGTGTCCTCCGTAGGCATTATTCCGGGGTTGAAACGCCTGCTGGACGAGAGTCGGGTGCACGTAGCCATCAGTCTGCATTCGCCGTTTCCGGCAGAACGCCTGTCGCTGATGCCCATCGAAAAAGCCTGTCCGATGCAGGACGTTTTGGAGTTGGTGTCGCGCTACGATTTTGCGCACCAGCGGCGGTTGTCGTTTGAATACATCTGCTTTGGCGGCTTAAACGACACCCCCAAACATTCGCTTGCCTTGGCGCAACTGCTGCGAAACATCCCCTACGCCCGCGTCAATCTCATCAATTATCACCCCGCAGCAGGTGTGAACTTGCCCGCAAGCAACCCCTCGGCGATGGTCGCATTCCGCGACAGCCTGAATAGCAAGGGCATCATCAGCACCATCCGCGCATCACGCGGCGAAGACATTTTGGCAGCGTGCGGGATGCTCTCGGCAACTGCCCGGGACGAGTTCAATCACCCGATGAGGGTAAGTTCAATCTAAAATTCATTGGGCTTTCAATTATTTTTTTTACCTTTGCATTCAAAATTCGTAAAATGATTTGCTCAAAATTCGTAAAATGATTTGCTCAAAATTCGTAAAATGAAAAAATATGGCATACGCTAAAAGGATAATAGACAGTGAGTTGCAAAGAAAACTCAATGCTTCGGGAGCAGTGCTTATCAGGGGTGCAAAATCCTGTGGAAAAACCGAATCGGCGAAGCAGGTGGCTGGCAGTATTCTGCAAGTTGACCAGGATGAACAGGTTGCAAACATAATGAAAATTGCACCCAAACGGCTATTACTCGGCAAAACACCCCGACTGATTGACGAATGGCAGGAGCAACCCAAATTGTGGCAGTACATAAGACATGAGGTTGATGAACGCAGTCTGAAAGCACAATTTATTCTTACAGGGTCGTCTAATCCGGAAGAAAGCGTTAAAATGCACTCGGGGGCGGGGCGGTTCACTACGCTCAATATGCGAACCATGACTTGGCAAGAGATGGGTTTCTCGTCGGGCAAGATAAGTATGAAGGATTTGTTTGAAGGAAAAAACATTGATATTGTTGATGAGCCGACAGATTTGGAATTTATTGTCGAAAAAATAATTATCGGCGGATTTCCCACCTTGATGGGTGCTACCATGTCAGACGCCATGGAGTTGAATCGGGCATATATCGAATTGCTCGCCGAAACAGATATGAGCAGGGTCTCAAATATTAAGCGCGACCCCATAAAAGTGCGCAACCTGCTGCGTTCACTTGCGCGCAATACGGCAACCCTTGTGGAAGTTAGCACTTTGGCGGCTGATATTAGCGAAAAAGAGAACACGGATATATCAAAACCTACCATTTTTGAATACCTTGATGCACTCAACAGATTGATGATTATCGAAGAGCAACCGGCTTGGAATACGCACATTCGTTCTTCTGCCTCGCTCCGAAAATCGTCTAAAAGGCATTTTACCGATGTTTCCCTTTCTGTTGCGGCTCTTGGTGCCGACAAAAACGCATTGCTCAACAATTTGCAATTTACCGGTTTTTTGTTTGAATCATTGGTAACGCATGAACTCCGCGTTTATGCGCAGGCAAATGATGCTTCGGTTTACCACTATCGCGATTCAAGTGGATTGGAAGTGGATGCAATCGTACAAAAATATAATGGCGATTGGGCTGCTTTTGAAATCAAACTCGGCACCGGACAGATTGAGGAAGCCGCTCGTAACCTCTTAAAATTGGTTGAAATATTGAATAAGGATAAGATTTCGGTTCCCAAATCTCTGAACATCATTACAGGAACAGGTATCAGTTACACTCGTGCCGATGGAATAAATGTAATTTCGCTTGCTTCGCTTGGCGAATAAAAAACAGAATGTTATTTCGCGACTACTGCACGCCTGTTCAGGGCGCAGTTTGACATTTGATGATTATTTTGTACCTTTGCGCTTCATTTCAATTGCGAATTAAAAAAATATGTTTGAAAATTTAAGTGATAGATTAGAGCGGTCGTTTAAGTTGCTGAAAGGCGAGGGGCGGATTACCGAAATCAATGTGGCAGAGACCTTGAAGGATGTTCGCAAGGCTCTTTTGGATGCCGACGTGAACTATAAGGTGGCGAAGACGTTTACCGACACCGTCAAGGAAAAAGCCCTTGGGCAGAATGTGCTGAAAGCCGTGAAGCCGAGCGAACTGATGGTCAAAATCGTCCACGACGAACTCGCCGCGCTGATGGGAGGCGAAACAGCCGAGTTGAATCTCAAAAGCAGTCCTACCATCATCCTGATGTCGGGCTTGCAAGGCTCCGGAAAGACGACCTTCGCCGGCAAACTCGCCAAGATGCTCAAAGACAAGAAAAGCAAACACCCGCTGCTCGTTGCCGACGACATCTACCGTCCGGCGGCTATCGACCAGTTGAAGGTGCTCGGCGAGCAAATAGGCGTGCCCGTTTATGCCGAAGAAAGCAACAAAAATCCGGTCGATATTGCGCAAAATGCCATCAAGCAGGCGAAGAAAGACGGCAACGATGTGATTATCATCGACACCGCCGGTCGCTTAGCCGTTGACGAGCAGATGATGAACGAGATAGCAGCCATCAAAAAGGCAATCAACCCCACCGAAATACTCTTCGTGGTGGATGCGATGACCGGTCAGGATGCCGTGAACACCGCCAAGGAGTTTAACGACCGCCTCAATTTCACCGGCGTGGTGCTCACCAAACTCGACGGCGACACCCGCGGCGGGGCTGCCCTGTCTATCCGCTCGGTGGTGGACAAGCCCATCAAATTCGTGGGCACGGGCGAAAAAATGGAGGCTATCGACCCCTTTCATCCGACCCGTATGGCAGACCGCATCCTGGGGATGGGCGACATCGTTTCGCTGGTAGAAAAGGCGCAGGAGCAGTTCGACGAGGAGGAAGTCCGCCGGTTGAGTAAGAAAATCGCCAAAAATCAGTTCGATTTCAACGACTTTCTGTCCCAAATCAATCAGGTCAGGAAAGTGGGCAACATCAAAGATATTGTTTCGATGATTCCCGGGGTGAGCAAAGCGATGAAAGACATTGATGTGAAGGAAGATACGTTCAAAAAAGTGGAAGCCATCATCCAATCTATGACCCCCAGAGAGCGCAGCCATCCGGAGGTCTTAAACAGCATTCGCAAGTTGCGCATCGCCAAAGGCAGCGGCTCCACCGTAGCAGATGTCAACAAACTCATCAAACAGTTTGAAGATATGCGCAAGATGATGAAAATGGTGAGAGCAGGCAAAGCCCCGCAAATTCCGGGACTGGCGGCTGCAAAAAGGTAAAAAATGGTAAAAATGAAGATAATTGACGGAAAAGCAGTTGCTGCTCAGATGAAATTGGAAATTGCCGCCGAGGTGAACGCCATCCTCGCCGCCGGAGGCAAACGTCCGCACCTCGCCGCCATCCTCGTGGGGCACGACGGCGGCAGTGAAACCTACGTTGCCAACAAGGTGCGCACGTGCGAAGAGGTGGGTTTCAAATCGTCGCTCATCCGCTACGAGAGCGATGTGACGGAGAAGACGCTCCTCGCGAAAGTTGCCGAACTCAACGGCGACCCCGACGTGGACGGATTTATCGTGCAGTTGCCACTCCCGAAGCACATTTCCGAACAAAAAGTTATCGAAGCCATCGACCACCGCAAGGATGTGGACGGCTTTCATCCCGTCAATGTCGGGCGGATGTCCATCGGCTTGCCCTGCTTCGTGTCTGCCACGCCCGCCGGCATTTTGGAACTGCTCAAACGCTACGAAATCGCCACAGCAGGCAAGCACTGCGTCGTTCTGGGGCGCAGCAACATCGTGGGCAAACCCATTGCCGCGCTGATGGTGCAGAAAGCCGCGCCGGGCGATTGCACCGTCACCGTGTGCCACAGCCGCACACAAAACATCGGCGATTATTGCCGCGATGCCGACATCATCATTGCCGCTCTTGGAGTGCCCGAATTTTTGCGCGGCGATATGGTCAAAGACGGTGCCGTGGTCATCGACGTGGGCACCACCCGCGTGCCATCCACTGAAACGAAATCGGGTTTTAAACTGAAAGGCGATGTGAAATTCGACGAAGTGGCACCCCGATGCAGCCACATCACCCCCGTGCCGGGCGGCGTGGGTCCGATGACGATTATCTCGCTGATGCGCAACACTTTATTGGCGGGCAAAAAAGCAATTTACAAATGACAATTTCACTGATTGCGGCAATCGGGAAAAACAACGAGATTGGCTGCGGCGGCAACCTGCTGTGCCATCTGCCTGCCGATATGAAGCATTTCAGGGATATTACGACCGGTTGCACAGTGGTGATGGGGCGAAAAACATTCGATTCGCTGCCCAAAGGCGCACTGCCCAACCGGCGAAACATCGTGATTAGTCGCCAACTCGACCTGAAAAGCGACGGCGCAGAGGTCTATCCGTCGTTGGATAGAGCATTCCTCCAATTGCTCAACGACGAGGAAATTTTCGTCATCGGCGGCGCACAAATCTACGAACAAACCCTCCCCCTTGCCGACAAGTTGTATCTGACAAAAATCCAAGCCGCTTTCCCCACCGCCGACGTGTTTTTTCCGCCCATCAATCCCAAAGATTGGCTCGTGCTGAGCCGTGAAACGCATCCGGCGGATGAAAAACATCCCTGTTCGTTCACGTTTGTGGAGTTGAAGCGCAACACTATTTTTCGTCCGGTTTGACCATCTCAATTATAATAAATTTTCATGATTATCGGATATGACACCTAACTTGGCTGAAAGCCAAAATTTTCATAACCTTAAAGTTATGAAAATCCTGCCCATTCGGGCGACAGGCAAAATATCCGATAATCATATAAATTTTGCCAAAAAAACTTGCATATCAAAAAAAAGTTGTAACTTTGCGGCGTAAATTTGAAAAATTATTGTGTCAAATGATGAAATTTAAGTTTTTATGTAATGTGTTTGCGCTTGCAGTCCGCAAATTTCGGAATGCTTTGTGTTATCTTTGCATAAACTTTGCCCCCCCCCCAACGCAACTTACTCATTATCAATAAGTTACAAACAACTCAATGGGGTATGCCCCATTGCTATGAATGCTTTTCAGTCGCAACAGGACGTTTTGCCTTGTTGCGGCTTTTGTTGTACAAAAAATGAAGTTTAATAATTAAAAAATATAAAAAGATGAAGAAAATTATTTTGTGCAGTTCGCTGCTTTTGTGTGCTTCTTTGGCGTTTTCGCAGAAGAAGCCTACGCTGATGATTTTGCCCAGCGACAACTGGTGCAATCAGCGGTATTTTATGACTCCGTATGACAATCAGGGCACTATTATGAAGGTGCCGGATTACAAAGCGGCTTTTCAGGAAGACACGGAGCTGGGGCAGGTGATTAGCAAGATTGGGGCTTTGCTGCTGAAAAAGGATTATTTGCTGAAAGATGCGGAGCAGGAATTGAAAAATCTGCAGCAGCGGGAGGCGGAAGACAATGTAACACAAAGTTCAAAATCCGGCTCCACGTTGTCGGAATCGCCGCTGGATATGCTGAAAAAGCGGGCGAAGGCGGATATTGTGATTCAAATCTGGTGGAAAGTAAACAAAACGTCGTCCGCCAAATCCGTTTCTTTCACGCTGGAGGCTTTCGATGCCTACACGAGCAAGCGCATTGCGTCTTCGACCGGAACAGACCTGCCAACAAGCGAAACAATCGTACCCATTATGTTGGAAAAAGCGGTTTCAAGCCGAATAAAAGAGTTTACAGGGCAGATGGATAAATTCTATAAGGACATTTCTAAAAACGGGCGGGAAATTATTTTGACCGTCAAACGGTGGGAAAATGCCGATTTTGTGTTGGACGATGAGATTGCCGGCGAGGAAATAATCACCCACATTGAATCGTGGATGAAGAAAAACACGGTAGATGGTCAATTCAACACGAGCGATGCCACCGACAATTTCATTCTGTTTGAGCAAGTGCGCATTCCGGTCAGCGATAAAAAGGGCGATGCGATGGATGCCCGCGATTTTGGGCGGGAATTGCAAAAACATCTGAAGAAAAAGCCGCTCAATATTGATGCTAAGTTGATGACGAGAGGCTTGGGCGAGGCTATTTTGGTGTTGGGGGAGAAATGACACAATTACGAATTAAAAATTAAAAATTATGATGAAATTTCGGGTGGTTTTGTTTTTGGGGGTTGTTGCTTGCTTTGGTTCTTTGCGGGGGCAGTCTTTGGATGATTTTGGGCGGATTGCTTTGAGAAACCGGATTTCTACGCATTCTGCGCTGCCGAGGGAAGCTGCTACGCTGCTTGAAACGCGGATGAGCCAGTTGGTAACCGGCAACGGAATGGCTTCTACGGGGGTGAATCCCCGCTTTTTGATGACGGCACAGATAGACGTTATCAAGAAAGATATTGTGGCGGGACCGCCTCAACGGATTTCGCAGAATCTGGAAATAACCCTGAGCATTGAGGATGCGATAGAGCAAAAAGTTTTTTCTACCGTTACCACGCCTCTTATCGGCGTGGGCACCAATGAAACGAAGGCTTTTATCGAAGCCCTGAAGAAAATAAACCCGAAAAATGGCATCTACAAGGCGTTTATCGACGAGGGGAAAACGAAGATAATCCGTTATTATCAAACGAATTGCGAAGCCATTATGCGCCAGGCAACCACATTGGCATCGCAAGGGAAATTCAACGAGGCGATTTACAATTTGGCGTTGGTGCCGGATGTTTGCACGGCGTGCTATCAAAAAGCCGTTGCGTTGCAAACCGAGTTGTACGTCAAACGGATGAACGCCGAAGGGCTAAAACTTTTTCAGCAGGCAAAATCTTTGTGGGCGCAGGCACCAAACAAAGAAAATGTGAGTCAAGTAACAGGACTTATTGCGCGAATCGACCCCAATGTGTCGTTCATCCAAGAGGTGAATGCGTTTATCGACGACGTGTCGGCAGTGATTCAAGCCCAGCAGCAGCAGGAATGGGAACAGCAAGTGCGCGAGTGGGAGCAGGGCGTGCGCGAATGGGA